>NZ_JBHWUW010000011.1:0-40223 GCF_042737245.1 Streptomyces sp. NPDC060002 | reverse complement strand
GGACCGCGCCGTACTGCGTCTGGGCCGCGTCCCCGGTGAAGGTGCCGGACGCCTGCGCGCTGCCGGAGCCCTGGGAGGACCCGGACCCGGACCCGGCGCTCGCGTTCGCCTTGTCGATCGCCGACTGGAGGGACTTCTTGTAGCCCTCGCTGGTGTACGTCGCGCCCGACACCGTGTCGATGTCCGGGCTCTGCTTGGCGACCACGTCGGCGTTGAGCTTGGGGACGGCGAGTGCGGTCTTCTGGTCGCTGGTGCCGCCCTTCGGCGCCTGCACGGCCTCGGACTTGGTGATCTTGTTGTTGACGACGGTGATCCGGACCTGCACAGCCCCGTACTGCGTCTGCGCCGCGTCACCGGTCATCGTCCCCGACACGACCGCCCCGGATCCGCCCTGGGCCGCTTCCTGCGCCGCCGCGCCCGCGCCGGCCGCCTGGGCCGCGCCCGGGTCGGACGACGGCTTCAGCGACAGCAGCAGCACGATCCCGGACACGGTGGCGGCGGTGGCGAGTACGACGCGCCGAAGAGGGTGGCTCTTCCTCATCTCTTCCTGAGCTCCTGATTCCCGTTGGTGGCGAGGTTCCCGTGAGTACGGGTCGCTCACATCTCGAACGACTCGTGGTGGATGCGGCGGGCGGGGACCCCGGCGCCGCGCAGTGCCTCGTACACCCCTTGGGCGAAGCCGTTGGGTCCGCACATGAAGACGTCGTGGCTGTCGATGTCGGGGATCTTCCGCTGGAGGGACTCCGCCGAGATGTCGGGGCGCTCCCCGTCGGGGCTGTTGACGGCGTACATCAGCCGCGCCCCACGCTCGTCGGCGATCTTCGCCAGCTCGTCCCACAGCGCCAGATCCTGGGTGCTGTTGGCCCGGTAGAGGAGGGTGATGTCACCGGCCCCGCCCGGCAGCGTCTCGAACAGCGCGCGCATCGGCGTGATACCGACTCCGCCGGCCACCAGCAGCACCTTGCCGCGGCTGCGCCGGGACGCCGTCATCGCACCGTACGGGCCCTCGGCCCACACCTTCGTGCCGGGCTGCAGCTCACGCAGGGCCGCGCTGTGGTCGCCGATCGCCTTGACGGTGATCCGCAGGAGGTCCGGACGGGGGGCCGCCGACAGCGAGTACGGGTGGGAGCTGAACCGCATCCCCGGCGCCATGAACCGCCACCGGAAGAACTGCCCGGCCTCCGCGCCCATCCGGTGCAGCTTGCGCCCGCCGATCAGCACCGACACGATGCCCGGCGTCTCCTCGATGACCGCCTCGACGCGCAGCCGGTGCCGCAGGTTCAGCCGGACCGGAACGATGACGCGGTACCAGACGACCAGCGCGGTGACCGACCCGTACAGCGCGTACCAGACGGTCTTGGCGGTCGGCTCGATCGCGAAGTCGTTGCCGGAGGTGATCTGGTGCCAGAACGTCAGGAACACGGCCGCGTACGTCATCAGATGGATGTGGTACCAGGTGTCGTACGGCATCCGGCGGCGCACCGGTCCGATCGACACCAGCCCGATGAGCAGGAACAGACCGGTGCCGATCGCCGCCTTGCCCATGTCCGGAAGCTGATTGATGGAGTCGATCGTCTGCTGGACGATGTCCCCCAGCGTCTTGCCGGCCTGGAGCGCGTACCCCCACATGATCAGGAACACATGCGCGAAGACCAGGCAGAGCGTGTACCGGCCGCTCATGGCGTGCCAGCGCGCGACCCGGTCCGAGCCCACCCGCCGCTCCAGCGCGGGCACCCGTGCCATCTGAAGCACCACGAGCGCCATCAGGTACCCGGCGAGCAGCCCGGTGATCCGTCCCGCGTTGAGGATCTTGCTGTTGTCGTCCGCGATGTTCGGCGTGTTGGCCCACCACAGCCACAGCACACCCGCCGCGCCCGCCCATACGGCGAGCAGCAACGGGACGGCCGGGGAGCGGCGCGGGCGGATGCGGCGCATCGTCTGGCGGCGGGCGGCGCGGCCGCCGGCGATCGTCGTGGTCACTGTTCCTCCGTGGATACGGACCCTTGGCCCTCAGATACGGGCCACGGTGGCGGAGTGTTCAGCGCACCACGGAGACCGTCACCGGACGCGACCACCGGTAATCGTCGCGAGGCGGCTCAGTAGCGGGTGATCGCCGTCCGGCCGTCCGTCGTGCCGATCGCGATGTGCGGGCGCCGCCACGGTCGGGCCCACGACAGGAGACGCCGCATCGCCTCCGCCGATACCGACACGCAACCGGCCGTCGCCCCGCGCCCGTTGACGTGCAGGA
Organism: Streptomyces sp. NPDC060002; assembly: GCF_042737245.1. Taxonomy (NCBI): domain Bacteria; kingdom Bacillati; phylum Actinomycetota; class Actinomycetes; order Kitasatosporales; family Streptomycetaceae; genus Streptomyces; species Streptomyces sp. NPDC060002. Next base: position 37,975 of record NZ_JBHWUW010000011.1, on the reverse strand, counting down.
AGATCCCCGCCCCGCGGCCGCGCACCGGTCTGTCGTAGTTGAACCCGATGACCAGCGCGTACGCGTACTGCGCCCGGTACGTGACCAGGTGCTCGGATTCGGCCGCGCGGCAGTCCGCGGGAGGCGGCTCGGTCCACCGGTTGTAGGCGCGCGACTTGTTGTCCTGGCACCACCAGGAACCCTGGCGCACCGGCCGGTAGGCGTACGACGTCCCGCGCGGGGCCGGCTGGATGCCGAAGGCGTAGGGGAGGCCGTACAGACCCGTCGGCGTCGTGTTCGTGCCCTGCCGGCGCGCGGCGCCCTCGACCAGGCCCTTCGCTCCGAACCGGGCCGGCGTGGAACCGGCCGGCGTCCACCGGCCGCTGCGCAGGTCCCACCAGGTGAGCGTGCCCGAGGTGGAACCGGCCCTCGGGGCCACGGCGGTGATCAGCTGGGTGCCGCCGCCCGTGTCGGCCATCCGCGCGGGCAGCGGCGGGGCGGCCCCGGTGTCCGCAGCGGCACCGAGCAGGCCGAGGGACGCGCAGACGAGGGCGGTGGCGACGAAGCGAGGGCGCATGATCAGACGCTAAGCGGGGGCGGCGGCAATGGCAGGCCGGGTGGGCCGACCGTGCGGGGTGCCGGCCCGCCCGCGCTCGACCAGCTGCTGTCCCGTGGCGAGCCGCAGCATCGCGGGATGCCCTCGCCGACGACGTAGAACGTGGAGCGGACATGACGTTCGCTCTGTGGTTCGCGTGCGGGCCGGAGCATGTATCCCCCATGTGTTCACGCCCTGCGCGAGAGCGCGCAGGGCGTGAGCCACGTCAGGGGACGAGCACGGCCGAAGGGCGAAGTCCGTCAGATACCCCGAGGAGCCCACATGTTGACTGTCTGCGCAGACGGCACATGCATGTCAGATCGGACTCAGGGGCAACGGCAGTCCGGGCAGTCCGTCCATGCTCGTGGCGATGTGCTCCTTCTTCGCGAAGTAGGCGCTGAGCGACTCGTCGTCCTCCCGTGCGAACCGCTTGGCATGCAGCTCGCGCTCCTCGTCGTACGTCATGAAGGGCACCGCGTAGCCACAGGTGTCCCGCACGAGGTCGGCGTGCACGACGATGATCGCGCGCAGCCCGTGCGGGGTCGGGTCCAGGTCGCCGAAGCGGTCGAGGAGCTCGTGGAACCGGGGGTCGTCGCGGAAGACCGGTTCGCCGCGGCCGTGCACCCGCACGATGTTCGGCGGCCCCTGGAAGGCGCACCACATCAGCGTGATCCGGCCGTTCTCCCGCAGGTGCGCGATGGTCTCCGCGTTGGAGCCGGCGAAGTCGAGGTAGGCCACGGTGTGCTCGTCGAGGACGGCGAACGAGCCCTTGAGGCCCTTGGGGGAGAGGTTCACCGTGCCGTCGCCGGCCAGGGGGGCGGTCGCGGTGAAGAAGAGGGGCTGCTCCTCGATGAACGTGCGGAGTCTTCCGTCGATGCGCTCGTAAGTCTTTCCCATGTCTAACGATTATCCGGGAAAGCCTTTCGCGTGTCTAAGGAAATGTGGGATGCGGTGCGTGGGGCGTGTGGGTACGCCACAGTGGCCGCCCCGGCCGGCGCTTCCCGGGGCGACCACTGTGCCTGTCACGTCACTTGTTCAACGTGCAGGCGGCCAGGGCGTCGAGGCCCTGCGGCTTGGTGCCCTTGCGGCCGATCGAGATGGCGATGCGGTCGATCGTGGACACCCGCTTGTCCGCCAGCGGGCCGAGGATCGCGTTCTGCACGAAGTTGGCGCCACCCTGGCCGACCGTGTTCTGGAGGCGGGTGTTGGCCTCGTTGATCTGCGTCTGGAGCAGGGTCAGGTTCCGGTCCACCTCGGCCTGTGCGGAGGCGGGGATCGCCGGGAGCTGCGAGGCGACGTCCGGGCAGCTGATGGTGCCCACGCCGGCCGCGTCGCCGCCGGTGTCGTCGCCCGTCTCCGCCGCGCCGTCGTTCGCTCCCTCGGCGGCGGTCTCCTCCGCGCCGGGGGTGGCCTCGGCCTCGTCGCCCGCGGCGGCGTCCTCGCCGGTGTCCGCGATGCCGCCCGCGTCGAGGGCGCACGGCGCGAGCGCGTCGAGGCCCTGCGGCTTGGTGCCCTGGCGGCCGATCGAGATGGCGATGCGGTCGATCGTGGAGACCCGCTTGCCCTCCAGCGGGCCGAGGATCGCGTTCTGCACGAAGTTCGCCCCGCCCTGGCCCACGGTGTCGACCAGCCGCTTGTTGGCCTCCGCGATCTGCGTCTGGAGCAGAGCCAGGTTGCGGTCGACCTCGGCCTGCGCGGAGGCGGGGATCGCGGGAAGCTGGGAGGCCACGTCCGGGCACGAGATGGTGCCGGGGCTGGCGAGCGTCTTGGCGTCGGTCGAGCCGCTGGTCTTGGACGACTCCCCGGCAAGGGCGGAGTTGACGACGACCGCGCCGGACAGTGCCAGAGCGGCGGCCGCGCCGATGACCACCACGCGACGCTTGTTGTACTTCGGAAGAGCCCTGGACATGCGGATGCCTCACTTGGGTCAGGAGTGGGTGTACAAACACGGCGCCGGCGTTCAGTCGTGAGTACGGGTAAGCGGTTGCTGTCGTTCAAACTCCTTTCGAAAAATTCTCGGGATCCGGAACCGGGCGGCCACCCGGAGTTGAATTGACGAATCATGCATAGCACTGCATACTCATGCATGACGTTGAGCGCAGTGGTGAGGAGCAACGCAAGTGAGCAGCAACAGCGGTGACGTAAGGCTCTGGGGCGGTCGTTTCGCCGACGGTCCCGCCGAGGCCCTGGCGAAGCTGTCCGCCTCCGTCCACTTCGACTGGCGCCTCGCGCCCTACGACATCGCCGGTTCGCGTGCCCACGCGCGCGTGCTGCACAAGGCGGGCCTGCTCACCGAGGACGAGCTGACCCGGATGATTGCGGGCCTCGACCGGCTGGAGGCGGACGTCGCCGACGGTTCCTTCGTGGGCACCATCGCCGACGAGGACGTCCACACCGCCCTGGAGCGCGGCCTCCTGGAGCGCCTCGGCGCCGACCTGGGCGGCAAGCTGCGCGCGGGCCGCTCCCGCAACGACCAGGTCGCCACCCTCTTCCGGATGTACCTGCGCGACCACGCCCGGATCATCGGCGGCCTGATCGCCGAGCTCCAGGACGCCCTGATCGGCCTGGCGGAGGCCCACCCGGACGTGGCGATGCCCGGCCGCACCCACCTCCAGCACGCCCAGCCGGTGCTCTTCGCCCACCATGTCCTCGCGCATGTGCAGTCGCTGTCCCGGGACGCGGAGCGTCTGCGCCAGTGGGACGAGCGCACCGCCGTGTCGCCGTACGGCTCCGGCGCCCTGGCGGGTTCCTCCCTCGGCCTGGACCCGGAGGCGGTGGCGAAGGACCTCGGCTTCGAGCACGGCAGCGTCGGCAACTCCATCGACGGCACCGCGTCCCGCGACTTCGTCGCCGAGTTCGCCTTCATCACCGCGATGATCGGCGTGAACCTCTCGCGGATCTCCGAGGAGATCATCATCTGGAACACGAAGGAGTTCTCCTTCGTGACGCTGCACGACGCGTTCTCCACGGGCTCGTCGATCATGCCGCAGAAGAAGAACCCCGACATCGCGGAGCTGGCGCGCGGCAAGTCGGGCCGCCTGATCGGCAACCTGACCGGCCTCATGGCGACCCTCAAGGCCCTCCCGCTCGCGTACAACCGTGACCTCCAGGAGGACAAGGAGCCGGTCTTCGACTCCTGCGACCAGCTCGAGGTCCTGCTTCCCGCCTTCACCGGCATGGTCGCCACCCTCACCGTCCACCGCGAGCGCATGGAGGAGCTGGCCCCGGCCGGGTTCTCGCTCGCCACCGACATCGCCGAGTGGCTGGTCAAGCAGGGTGTGCCGTTCCGGGTCGCGCACGAGGTCGCCGGCAGTTGCGTCAAGGTCGCCGAAGCCGACGGCAAGGAGCTCGACGGCCTCACCGACGAGCAGTTCGCGAAGATCTCCGCCCACCTCACCCCCGAGGTGCGCTCGGTCCTCAACGTCCCCGGCGCCCTCGCCTCCCGCGACGGCCGCGGCGGTACGGCGCCCAGCGCGGTGGCGATCCAACTGGCAGAGGTGAAGCAGAACGTGGCGGCCCAGCACGAGTGGGCAACGGCCAAAGACAAGCGCTGAGGGCAGGGTCCTGGGGAGCGCGGGGAACTGCGCGACAAGCCACGCACGACCCGCACCCGCCACGAGCCGCACCTCCCGAGCTCCGAGGCGCCCCGCATTCACCGAAGGTCACGACGGACTACGTTGGTCGGAAGCCGTACCGCAGCCGACCAACGGAGCCCGCGATGCCCTTCGCCCGACTGGCCACCGCCACGACCCCCACCTGCCACCTCGGACTGGGCCTCGCCGCAGTCGGCCGCCCCGGTTACATCAACCTCGGCCGGGAAACCGACCTCGGAGCGGACCGCAGCGTCGAATCGCTGCGCACCCGCACCCATGAACTGCTCGACGCCGCCTACGCCCAGGGCGTCCGCTACTTCGACGCGGCCCGCTCCTACGGCCGTTCCGAGGAGTTCCTCGCCGGCTGGCTGAAGGCCAGGCCCGAGGTGGACGACATCGTGGTGGGCAGCAAGTGGGGATACACCTACACCGCCGACTGGACCACGGACGCCGACCGGCACGAGGTCAAGGACCATGGGCTCCCGACGTACGAACGTCAGCGCGCCGAGACGGCGCAACTGCTCGGCGACCGGCTCGACCTCTACCAGATCCACTCGGTGACCCCGGACAGTCCCGCCCTCACCGACAAGGAACTCCACGCGAAGCTGGCCGAGTCCGCCGCGCGGGGCCTCACGGTCGGGTTCTCCACCAGCGGCCCCGCCCAGGCCGACGCCATCCGCGCCGCCCTCGCCGTGACGGTCGACGGCGAGCCCCTCTTCCGTACCGTCCAGTCGACGTACAACGCGCTCGAGCCCTCGGCCGGCCCCGCCCTCGCCGAGGCCCATGACGCCGGGCTCACGGTGATCGTGAAGGAGGGCATGGCCAACGGGCGCCTCGCGCAGCCGCACGCGCCGGACGCTCTGCGGTCCGTGGCGGCACAGACGTCGCTCGGCTGCGACGCGGTCGCCCTCGCGCTGATCCTGCGGCAGCCCTGGGCCGGCGTCGTCCTCTCCGGCGCGGCCACCGCCGCCCAGCTCGCCTCCAACCTGCACGCGGCGGTCGTGGACCTCGACGACGACCAGGTGGACCGGCTGGCCGGGCTGGCGGAGGAGCCGCGGGCGTACTGGGAGCGGCGCGGCAGCCTGCCCTGGCACTGAGGCGTCCGCCGGACCGTCGGCCACCAGCAGCGGGCACGCCTGGGTGATCCACGTACCCTCGGGGTGAGACATCACTGTCTCACTTGCGCTACTCTTGTCTCATGGCTGTCGATCGTGATCAAGTGCTGCGCGGTGCCGCGGCCCTGCTGACCCGCAAATCCACGGCGACGATGGACGAGGTCGCGAAGGCGGCCGGGATCAGCCGGGCCACCCTGCACCGTCACTTCGCCGGCCGTGACGCGCTGGTGCGGGCCCTGGAGGCCCTCGGTATCGCGGAGTGCGAGACCGCCCTGGACGCGGCGCGGCTGGACGAGGAGCCCGCGCGCGACGCCGTACGCCGGCTCGTCCGGGAGATCGAACCGGCCGCCGGCCTGCTCGCCTTCCTCTACACCGAGAACCAGTTGTTCGAGGGTGAGGAGCAGAACGAGGGCTGGACCCGGATCGACGACCTGATCTCGGACCTGTTCCGGCGCGGACAGCTGAGCGGCGAGTTCCGCATCGACCTCACGCCCGCCTGGCTCACCGAGGCGCTGTACGGCCTGCTGGCCTCCGGCGCCTGGATGGTGCAGAGCGGCAAGGGCGCCCCCAAGGACTTCCAGCACATGATCGCCGAGTTGCTGCTCGGCGGCGTGCTGAGGCCTCCCGCGCCGCAGAACCCCTGACCGCGGAACCCGGCACCACGGAACCCGGCACCACAGAACCCGCACGACACAGCCCCGCACCACAGAACCCCGCACCACAGAGAGAGGAATCATGACCAGCACCCTGCGGCCGGCGACCACGACCGGGGCGGTGAAGCGCCCGGACCGTTGGCTCGCGCTCTCCGTCCTCGTGCTCGCCGTGCTGCTGGTGGCCGTCGACGCGACCGTCCTCGGCCTGGCGACCCCGTACATCAGCGAGGACCTCGAGCCCTCCGGCACCCAGCTCCTCTGGATCGGCGACGTCTACTCCTTCGTCATCGCCGGTCTGCTCGTCTCGATGGGCAGCCTCGGCGACCGCGTCGGCCGCAAGCGGATCCTGCTCGTGGGCGCCACCGCGTTCGGGCTGATATCGGTCCTCAACGCCTACGCGACGACCCCGGAGACGATGATCGCGGCCCGGGCCCTGCTCGGTGTCGCCGGCGCGACCCTGATGCCCGCCACCCTCGCCCTGATCCGCAACCTCTTCCACGACCCGCGCGAGCGCAGCCTCGCGGTCGGCATCTGGGGTGCGACCGCCTCCGCGGGCACCGCGGTCGGCCCCGTCGTGGGCGGCTTCCTCCTCGAACACTTCTGGTGGGGCTCGGTCTTCCTCATCAACCTGCCCGTGATGGTCGTCCTGGTCGTCGTCGGCATCCGGACGCTCCCCGAGTCCCGCACCCCGAACCCCGGCCCGTGGGACCTGCCCAGCGTGCTGCTGTCCCTGGTCGGCATGATCGGCGTCGTCTACGCCGTCAAGGAGGCCGCCACACACGGTCTCACCGGGGTCTCGCTCGGCACGGGCCTGCTCGGCGCGGCCGCGCTGTACGGCTTCGTCCGCCGCCAGCTGACCCTGCCGGCCCCCCTGCTGGACATGCGCCTGTTCCGCAACCGCGGCTTCAGCGGCGCCGTCCTCGCCGACCTGCTGACCATCCTGGGCCTGTCCGGCCTGGTGTTCTTCCTCTCCCAGTACCTCCAGCTCGTCCAGGGCCGGCGCCCGTTCGAGGCCGGTCTGGCCGAACTGCCCGCCGCCGTCGGCGCGGTGGTGGCCGGCCTGCTCGCGGGCCGAGCGGCCCGCCGCTTCTCGGTACGGGCCGTGGTCTCCGGCGGCCTCGCGGCGATCGGCCTGGCGCTGGCAGCGCTGACGCTCATCGACCGGAACACCGGCTACCCGATGCTGGGAGCCGCCCTCCTGGTCGTCGGCGTGGGCGCCGGCCTCTCCTTCACGGTGACGTCGGACGTCATTCTGAGCTCCGTACCGAAGGACCAGGCGGGCGCCGCTTCCGCGGTCTCCGAGACGGCGTACGAACTGGGCGCCGCCCTGGGCATCGCCGTACTCGGCTCGATCGTGACGGGCGTCTACCGCGACTTCACCGCCCCCGCGGGCACTCCTGCGGGCGCCCACGAGTCACTGGGCGGCGCGGTGGAGGCGGCGGGGCACATGCAGACGTCCGCGGCCGAGGAGATGCTGTCGTCGGCCCGAGAGGCGTTCGTGGACGGCCTGACCGTGGCGGTCGCAGTGGGCGCGGCAGTCCTGCTGGCAACGGCGGTGGCGGCATGGCTCATGCTGCGAAACGAGCGGCTGGACAGCCAACCTTAGGGGCGCGGGGAACTGCGCGAGCAGCCACAACGCACCCGCACCCGACGTACAGCGCACCCGCACCCGAGGCAACGCTCCCTCCGGAGGCAAGGCTCCCGCCTGAGGCAACGCCCCCCGCCTGAGGCAACGCTCCCGCCGGAGGCGCTACGCGGCTTTCGCCTTGGTGGCGTACATGTCCACGTACTCCTGCCCCGACAACCGCATGACCTCGGTCATCACCGAGTCCGTCACGGCCCGCAGCACATACCGGTCCCGGTCCATCCCGTCGTACCGGGAGAACTCCATCGCCTCGCCGAACCGGACGGTGACCCGACCCGGCCGGGGCATCCCCGCCCCGCCCGGCTGCAACTTGTCCGTGCCGATCATCGCGAAGGGAACGACCGGCGCCCCGGTCATCAGCGTCAGCCGCGCGATACCGGTCCGACCCCGGTACAGCCGGCCGTCGGGCGACCGAGTGCCCTCGGGGTAGATGCCGAAGACCTTCCCCTCCTCCAGCACGCGTCGCCCGGTCATCAGCGCCGCCACGCCGCCGCGGCCGCCGTCGCGGTCCACCGGGATCATGCCGACCCCGGTGAAGAACCAGGCCATGAACCGGCCCTTGAGGCTCTTGCCGGTGACGTACTCGTCCTTGCCGATGAAGAAGACCTGCCGGTCGCACACGAGCGGCAGGATCATCGAGTCGATGAACGTGAGGTGGTTGCCTGCCAGGATGACGGGGCCGTCGCCAGGGATGTGCTCCGCGCCCTCGACCCGGGTGCGGAACATCAGGCGCATGACCGGTCCGAGTACTGCCTTGATGAGCACGAAGCGGGACAACGAGCCCTCCGATGTCAAGGGAAAAGGGTATGAGTCTGTGCAGGTGAGGACGATACTCGGGGCGCCGGGGGTGACGCACATCGGGTCACCCAGGTCTTACGCATTGTTGACGTACGTTTACCTGTACGGCGGTATCGTCGCCTGCTCGTCATCTGCCCGGAACGAAGCGAACTACCGCACGGAACCGGCCGGATGGCCGTACGGCACATGCCATCCGCCGTCACCCGCGTGTTGGGACCGAGGTCTCCCGACGGTCATGTCCACGCCCCTACCATCGGGCCGCACGGATGAGCCGACGGCAGGAGACCCCTCATGGGAACGCAGGGCAAGCAGGAGTCGAACGAGCGGGCGAGCGCGGGCGGAACCGGACGGCGGGCGCTTCTCGGCGCCGCCGTGCTCGGTGCCACCGGAACGGTCCTCGGTCTGTCGGGCACCGCGAGAGCCGCCGAGTCGTCCCGCTCCGGAAAGGGCCTGAAGAGCCTGCCCGTGCCGACGGTCATCGGTCACCGCGGCGCCAGCGGCTACCGGCCGGAGCACACCTTCGGCTCGTACCAGCTCGCCCTCGACCTTGGCGCCGACATCGTCGAGGCGGGGGACCTCGTCCCCACCCGGGACGGTCACCTGGTGTGCCGTCACGAGCCGGAGATCGGCGGCACCACCGACGTCGCCGACCATCCGGAGTTCGCCGCCCGCAGGACCACGAAGGTCCTCGACGGCGTCTCCACGACCGGCTGGTTCACCGAGGACTTCACCCTCGCCGAGCTGAAGACCCTGCGCGCGATCGAGCGCATCCCGGCCAACCGCCCGCACAACACGCTCTACAACGGCCGCTGGGAGATCCCCACCTTCGAGGAAGTCCTGAAGTGGCAGGACGAGCAGACCCGCAAGCGCGGCAAGCAGGTCTGGATCTACCCCGAGACCAAGCACCCCACCTACTTCCGCAAGCTGGGCCTGGGCCTGGAGGAGCGGGTCGCCAAGCTGCTCCACAAGTACGGCAAGGACCGGAAGAACTCGCCGGTCATCGTGCAGTCCTTCGAGCCCACCAGCATCCAGCGCCTGAACAAGCTGATCGACAACCCCCTCGTGGTGCTGCTGTCCGGCGCGAGCTCGCGCCCCTGGGACTTCGTCGAGACGGGCGACCCGCGCACGGTCGCCGACCTGGTCACCCGGGCGGGCCTCAGGGAGATCGCCGGCTACGCCCAGGGCATCGGCCCGACCCTCGACCTGGTGATCCCGAAGGACGCCGCCGGCAACCTCACCACGCCGACCACGCTGGTGAAGGACGCCCACGCGGTCGGCCTGGTGCTGCACCCGTACACCATGCGCAACGAGAACCCCTTCCTGCCCACGAGCTTCCGCAAGGGCACGGACGCGGACGCCTACGGTGACTCCTTCGGCGCGTTCCGCACCTACTTCGCGACCGGCATCGACGGTGTCTTCACGGACAACCCGGACACCGCACTGCTGGCCCGCGCGGACTTCGTCAACGGCTGAGTCCCCGTTGGAGTGACAGTCGGCCGCCCCGGCAACCAGCCGCCCGGGCGGCCGCATCGTGTGGCACATGACGCACGACCTGCTCACCACCCTGCACCCGCTCCTGACCGCGGAGGCCTCCGCCGAGGCCCATGGCACCGGAACCGAACCCGGTGACCTGGAACAGGCGGTCTGGCTCCGTCTGCTGGAGCACCTCGCCACCGACGGTCCGCCCCCCGACCCCCAGGGCTGGCTGCGCAGGGCCGTCCGCGCCGAGGTCCGCCGCGCCCGCCGTACGACCCGCCGCGAGCAGCCGTACGAGAGCGACCCCGCCGACGACTTCGACCGCGGCCCCGAGCAGCTCGCGCTCACCGCCGCACGGCACCGCGCCCTGCGCGAGGCCGTGCACCGGCTGCCCGGCCGTTGCTCCCGTCTCCTCCAGGCCCTGCTCTCTCCCCGGGACCTCACCTACCGCGAGATCGCGGGGGAGTTGGGTATCTCACAGGGCAGTCTCGGACCGGAACGTTCCAGATGTCTGGGATGTCTGCGGCGTTTGCTGGCGCCGGAGGTTGCGGCCCGCGAAGTGCGGGGATAGGAGTGAAGGACCACAGGCGATCAGGTGAGCGGGAGGCGTGCGCACATGGGCATGAGCGTGACCATCTCGGTGGCGACCGAGCAGGATGCCGAGCAGATCTTCAGATTGCAGTACCTGTGCTTCCAGAGCGAAGCCGCGCTGTACGCCAACTACCGCATCGCCCCGCTCGTCCAGAGCCTCGACTCGGTCCGGCAGGAACTCGCCGCCGACTGCGTCTTCGTGGCCCGCCTGGGCGACGAGGTGGTCGGCTCCGTACGAGGCAGTCTCACCGAGGACGGCGCCGCCGCCATCGGCAAGCTCTGCGTCCACCCGCGACTGCAGGGCCACGGCATCGGAGCGCGGCTGCTCCGCGCGGCCGAGGCGGCGCTGGCCGAGGAGCGCGGCGCCAAGAAGTTCCGCCTCTTCACCGGCCACCGCAGCGAGGGCAACCTCCGCCTCTACCGCCGGGTCGGCTACGAGACGGTCGGCACCTCGCAGGGCACCGACGGTGTGCCGATGATCGTCCTGGAGAAGCAGGCCGGGGAGTACGCGGCTACCGCTTAGCAGCAGCCGTACGGGACTTCCGCAGCCAGTACAGGGCGGACAGCGGCAGCAGCACGGGGATGAACACGTACCCCATCCCGTACTTCGACCACACGGTCGAGTCCGGGAAGGCCGACGGCTCGACCAGGGTCCAGGTGCCGACGATCAGCACCCCCGCCAGCTCGGCGGCGCAGCACACCTGCGCCGCTCTGCGGGCTGTCTCGCCGCCCCGCACCAGCGAGTACGTGATGAATCCGTACACCACGCCCGCCACGGCCGACAGCGCGTAGGCCAGCGGCGCCCGGTCGAACTCGGTCGCGATCTGGTACGCCGACCGCGACACGGCCCCGACGACCATCACGCCGTAGAACCACACCAGCAGCATGCCGGGCCCGCTGATGAGCCGGTCCGGCTTGTCGTCCACCGCCGCCATCTCAGCCTCCCCAGATGTCGTAGAGCCGCACTTCGAGCACGGCGAGCACCACACCGCCCGCGGCTGCCGTCACCGAACCCCAGCGGGTCCGCTCGGACAGCGACATGAACCCCACCGCCGGAACGCACGCGACCGCTCCGAGCAGATACGCCACGAAGATCGCCGTCCCCTGCTCCGGCTTCTCGCCCCGCGCCAGCTGGACGATCCCGACCACCAGCTGGATCACGGCCAGCAGGGAGACCACGGCCATCCCGATGAAATGCCAGTCCTTCGTCGGCTGGTCGCGATAGGCGGCCCAGCCGCACCAGGCGGCGAGCAGCAACGCGGCGACGCCGGTCACCAGCGTCAGGGCATCAAGCATGCAGTGACCTTATTACGGCGTATCAGGCATCCCGCGATCGGCCCCGGGCCCCGGCACGGAGTCCGGACCGAGCCCGGGCCCGGGCCCGGGCACCGTGCCCGGCGCCGTGGGCCCCGGCGTCCGGCGACCGTGGCGTTGGCCACAGCCCGGCAGGCCGACGAGTTCGGCGCCGGCCATGCCACGAAGGGGCGGTCCGCCGTGTCGGCGCTGGTCACGGACGGGGGAGCGGAGAGTCGCTTACGCGGCCGGGGCGGACCCGTGCACCGTCCACGGCTGTCCGGCATGCGGACGGCGGGGTCTTGGTCAGGACCGTACGTCTGCTTTACTGATGCTCATGACCACTACGAGCAGCCGCACCCTTGCGACCGAGGCGACCATGACGCCCGGTGCTCGTTGTATGTGTCGAATGTGCGCCTTCTAGAGGGCCCCCGCACCACCCCCGAGCTCGCGCCCCGAAGCGAGACGCCGTGGCATGTCCGTGCGCCGCAAGTCCGCCGTACATGACGTAGCCGCGCCCCGCGCACATGTTTCTCCCCGGTTCCCCGCCACAGCGAGAGCCGTGTCGCGTCCCTGACAGCCTGCACCCGTGCGCCCGGGCACACCCACGCCCGCGCACTCGACAGTGACGGAAATCCACGTGATCACCACCACGGGCCTCACCAAGGTCTACCGCTCGCGCGGCCGTGAGGTCACCGCCCTCGACGGCGTCGATCTCCACGTCCGCGAAGGCGAGGTGTACGGCGTCATCGGCCAGTCCGGCGCCGGCAAGTCCTCGCTCATCCGCTGCGTCAACCTCCTCGAGCGTCCCACCGCCGGCACGGTCACCGTCGCCGGACAGGACCTCACCGCCCTCGCCGGGCGCGGACCCCGCGCCGGCAAGGAGCTGAGGCAGGCGCGCAGCCGGATCGGCATGGTCTTCCAGCACTTCAACCTGCTGTCCTCACGGACCGTGCAGGACAACGTCGAACTGCCCCTGGAGATCCTCGGCGTCTCGGGACAGGAACGTTCCCGCAAGGCGCTGGAGCTGCTCGACCTGGTCGGTCTCGCCGACAAGGCGAAGTCCTTCCCGGCCCAGCTCTCCGGCGGTCAGAAGCAGCGCGTCGGCATCGCCCGCGCGCTCGCCGGCGACCCCAAGGTGCTCCTCTCCGACGAGGCCACCAGCGCGCTCGACCCGGAGACCACCCGCTCCATCCTCCAGCTGCTGCGCGACCTGAACCGCCAGCTGGGCCTGACCGTCCTGCTCATCACCCACGAGATGGACGTGGTGAAGTCGATCTGCGACTCCGCCGCGCTGATGGAGAACGGCCGGGTCGTCGAGTCCGGCACGGTCGGCGAGCTGCTCGGGACCCCCGGCTCCGAACTGGCCGGCGCGCTCTTCCCGGTCGGCGGCGAGGCCACCGGCGAGGACCGCACGGTCGTCGACGTCACCTTCCACGGCGAGGCCGCCACCCGGCCCGTCATCTCCCAGCTGTCGCGCACCTACAACATCGACATCTCGATCCTCGGCGCCGCCATCGACACCGTCGGCGGGCTCCAGGTCGGCCGGATGCGCATCGAACTGCCCGGCCGCTACGAGGACAACGTCGTGCCGATCGGCTTCCTGCGCGAACAGGGCCTCCAGATCGACATCGTGGACAACGCGGCCCAGGAGCCCGTTCCGCTGAAGGGCGGTGCCAAGTGACCTGGTCCGAGATGCAGCCCCTGCTGTCCCAGGCGTGTTGGGACACCCTCTACATGGTCGGCTGGTCCACGCTCATCGCCGTCGTCGGCGGCCTCCCGCTCGGCGTCCTGCTGGTCCTGACCGACCGCGGCGGCCTGTTGCAGAACCTCGTCGCCAACCGGGTGATCGGGCAGGTCGTGAACATCGCCCGCTCGCTGCCGTTCATCATCCTGATGGTCGCGCTGATGAACTTCACCCGCACGATCACCGGGACGACCATCGGCCGCGAGGCCGCGATCGTGCCGCTCGCCATCGGGGCCATCCCGTTCTTCGCCCGCCTGGTCGAGACGGCCGTCCGCGAAGTGGACGGCGGACTCGTCGAGGCCGTGCAGGCGATGGGCGGCAACACCTGGACGATCGTGCGCAAGGTCCTCGTGCCGGAGTCCCTGCCCTCGCTCATCGCGAGCACCACGACCACGATCGTGGCCCTGATCGGCTACTCCGCCATGGCCGGCACGGTCGGCGCCGGCGGCCTCGGCGACATCGCCATCCGCTACGGCTACCAGCGCTTCGAGACCGAGCTGATGTGGATCACGGTGGCGATCCTCGCCGTCGTCATCTCGCTCATCCAGTTCGCCGGCGACTACGCGGCCCGCTCGCTGCACCGCCGCGGCGGCAGCTCGGGCTCCGCGCCGAAGCTCCGCCTCCTGAAGGCCAAGGAGCCGGCCGCCGCGGACATCAGCAAGGTCGCCTGAGCCCTCCCAGGGCCGTTACCACAGATCCCCCGCACACCCCACGCGGGTCGCCACATCCTCAGGAAAGGCACTTTTCGTGCGTAACACCACCAAGCTCACCACCGCAGTCCTCGCCGTCGGCGCCCTCACCCTGGGGCTCACCGCCTGCGGCTCGGACAAGGACTCCGCCTCCGACACCAGCGGTCCGCTGGTCGTCGCCGCGAGCCCGACCCCGCACGCCGAGATCCTGAACTTCGTCAAGGACAACCTGGCGAAGAAGGCGGGACTCGACCTGGAGGTCAAGGAGTTCACCGACTACGTCACGCCGAACACGGCGACGGAGGACGGCTCGGTGGGCGCCAACTACTTCCAGAACCAGCCGTACCTCGACGACTTCAACAAGAAGAACGGCACCCACATCGTGCCCGTCGTCACGGTCCACCTGGAGCCGCTCGGCCTCTACTCCCACAAGGTCAAGAGCGCCGACGCCCTGAAGAGCGGCGCGACGGTCGCCGTCCCGAACGACAGCGTCAACGAGGCCCGCGCGCTCAAACTGCTCGCCGCGAACAAGCTGATCACCCTCAAGGACGGCGTGGGCAACGACGCGACCCCCGCGGACATCACCGAGAACCCGAAGAAGCTCAAGTTCAAGGAGCTGGAGGCGGCCCAGACCCCGCGCTCCCTGGACGACGTGGACGCCGCCGTCATCAACGGCAACTACGCCATCGAGGCCGACCTGAAGCCCGCGTCGGACGCCCTCGTCCTGGAGTCCGCCACGGACAACCCGTACGGCAACTTCCTCGCCGTCAAGGACGGCAACGAGGACGACCCGCGGGTGAAGAAGCTGGCCAAGCTCCTCACCTCCGCCGAGGTCAAGAAGTTCATCGAGGACAAGTACGACGGCTCCGTCATCGCCTCGTTCTGAACACCTCGACCGGCCGGGGGGCCGGCAGGTGCGCCCGGGGTCCACTCCCTCGCCTGGTGTGGACCCCGGGTGTGGTTCCGTGCTCACATGCTGCATGCTGGGCAGTTCAGCGGACCCTGACGGGGCGGCAGGTCGCACCCCGAAGTCTCGAAGGTTACGGAGCGGCGCATGACGAGCACCTTCCCCAACATCTCCATCAGCACGGAGCGGTTGGTGCTGCGTCCCCTCGACGAGGACGACGTGCCCGCCCTGGCCGACATGATGAACGACGAGCAGGTCGCGGCCTGGACGGCCGTGCCCCAGCCCTACGACCAGGCGGCCGCCCGCCGCTGGATCACCGTTCACGCGCCCACCGAACGCACCGAGGGCCGCGGCCTCGACCTCGCCGTCACCGAGTTCCTCACCCAGCGCCTGGTCGGCGTCATCCAGCTCGCCAAGACCAACTGGCACGTCCGCTCCACCGAACTGTCGTACATCATCGCGCCCTGGGCGCGCGGCGAGGGCTACGCCTCCGAGGCAGCGCTGGCCACCGCCCAATGGCTGGTCCGCGACCAGAGGTTCGAGCGCATCGAGCTGCGCACGGCCGCCGACAACACCGCCTCCCAGCAGGTCGCGCAGAAGATCGGCTGTATCAGCGAGGGCGTGCTGCGCGGCGCCTGCATAGCGCGTGCCCGGGCCGAGGACGGCAGGTGGAACGAGGTGCGCACCGACTACATCGTGTGGAGCCTCCTCCCGGAGGACCTGGAGGGTCCCGGGGAGCACTTCGCGGAGAGCGGCGGTTTCACGTCGTACAGCGACTGGAACTGACCCCCGGGCCGGTGCCGCCCCCGGTGCCGTGACCCGCCGACCAGGTACCCTCACGGAGCCCGCTACCTGCGTGAACCCCGGGGGAGACTGACGACGATGGCCGACCGCGTCACGGTGATCGGATGGGACGGTTCGCCGCTGACCGCCGCGGCCCGCTCCGCCCTGGGTGCCGCCACGCTGGTGGCCGGCGCCCCCCACCACCTGACGCTGCCCGAGGTGCCGCCCTCAGCGGAACGCGTCCGGCTCGGCAGCGTCTCCCTCGCAGCCCGCCGCATCGCGGGCCACCGCGGTACCGCGGTCGTCCTCGCCGACGGCGACCCGGGCTTCTTCGGCGTCGTACGGACCCTGCGCGCACCCGAGTTCGGCCTGGAGGTCGAGGTCGTCCCGGCCGTCTCCGCCGTCGCCGCCGCGTTCGCCCGGGCCGGCATGCCCTGGGACGACGCCCAGGTGGTCGTCGCCCACCGGCGTACCCTGCGCCGCGCCGTGAACGTCTGCCGCGCCCACACCAAGGTCGCCGTCCTCACCTCCCCGGGCGCCGGCCCCGCCGAGCTCGGCCTGCTGATGGAGGGCGTGCACCGTACGTTCGTCGTCTGCGAGGAGCTCGGCACCACCCGCGAACAGATCAGCGTCGTCACCTCCGACAAGGCCGCCGACCACACCTGGCGCGACCCCAACGTCGTCATCGTCATCGGCGGTCCCACCGGGCCGGTCGTCTCCGGGGACAGCGGCTGGATCGCCGGCCGCGACCCGGCCGCCGGCCCGCGCGGCTGGGCCCTGCCCGCCGAGGCGTACGGCGGCGGACTCGGCGAGGGCGAGGCGGAGTTGCTGCGCGCCGCCCAACTCGCCAGGCTCGGCCCGCGCGTCGGCGACCTCGTCTGGGACATCGGCTGCGGCAGCGGCGCCTTCGCGACCGAGGCGGCGCGGGCGGGCGCCGCCGTGATCGCCGTCGACCGGGACCTCGACGCGTGCGCCCGCACCGACAGCTCCGCACGCCGCCACGGCGTCCAGCTCCAGATCGTCCACGGCACCGCCCCGCATGTCCTGGAGAACCTGTCCGAACCCGACGTCGTACGGATCGGCGGCGGGGGAGCGGCCGTGGTCTCCGCCGTCGCCGAGCGCCGTCCGCAGCGCATCGTCACCCACGCCGGGACCCGCGACGCCGCCGAACTCGTGGGCCGTGACCTGACCGAGCACGGCTACCGCGTCGAGTGCTCCCTCGTCCAGTCCGTCGAACTCGACACGCTGGCCTGGACGGAACGGGAACGGAGCGTCGCGTTCCTCCTCACCGGAGAAATCGTCCGGCGCGCATCGCCTCGCTGAGGCCGGCGGACCGGTGAGGGACAAGTGAGGGACACGTGAGGGACCGGTGCCGGACGGGCGACGGCCAGGGCCTTTGCGACCGCCGATCGTGACCCGGTGCGCCCTCCCCGTGATCCTGTTGTCGTACCGCGCGCGGTAGGCTGGCCGATCGTCGTACCGCTTCCGGTCGCCCGATGCTTCGTCGGTCAATGTCCGGAAAACGCATCCCTTTTGGGGTGGGTGTGGTACGGCAGAACCGGAGGGCGCGCAACGTGGCGCAGTCCACAGCGGGGCGTCGCGGATCAAGCTGTCGCGACGCGGCTACGGCCGGGACAATGCCACTGAATGGCTTTGTCGCTTTTTCCGGCGGGTCGTTCGTGCCGCTGGGCGCGGACGCTCGTTCTTCACTACGGGGCGGTCGGTGCGCCGCTCCGGGTGAGCTGGTCGTAGAAGCACTAACCGATGGGCGAGGGGTACGCATGACCGACACCGGCCAGGTCCCGGGCGAGGGGTTGCCGGAGAGCGTAGGCATGGTGGAACAGCCGGGCGCCCCCGCGCACGGTGCGTACACCTACCTCTCCGAGACCACCGCCGAGGACGAAGACCTGTTGCTGCTGCCGGGTGCCCAGAGCGCGTGGGGCAACGAGGTGGCGCCGCCCGCGCCGGAACCGGTGGTCGAGACGGTGCACGAGCCGGGCCCGCACGAGACGGCCGGCCGCGACAGCGGCTCGGTCGACCTCAGCGCCGTCCGCCTCCCCGGCCCGTCGGCGCCCCAGGCGGCCCCGCGCCGCCCCCTGCATCTCGGCCCGCAGATCCCCGACGCCTCCGCGAGCCCGGTCCGCTCCCTCGCCGATCGCGGCCCCGCGGGCGCGCCGGTACGACAGCCCGGCCCGTCCGCGTCCGGCCCCGAGTACCTCGACGTCCCGCACCTGCGCGAGATGCCCCCGCAGGGAGCGTCCCCCTGGGGCGCGGCGCAGCCGCCGGTCGCGCACGGGGCGACAGCTGCGGAAACGGTTGCTCCGGCGACGGTCGCGGCAGCGCAGCAGCGCGAGCCGGTCGGAGTGGCCCAGGCCGTCGTGGCCCGGGTGGCGACCGAGGCGATCGCCGCGACCGCCCCGCAGGAGGCCCAGGAGGCCCAGGAGTCCGTGGTCGTCGGCGGTGAGACGCCCGTGCCCGCGCAGGCCACCGGGGCCTATGGAGTCATCGACCCCGGTGAGCTGCTCGGCGCCGCCATGATGGCGGAGGCGGAGGAGGCACCCGCGGCCGCGGTCACGGAGGTCGGGCAGGACGCGGCCGACGTCCCCCTCTCCGGAGACGACCGGACCCCGGACGTCAGTGCCGTCTCGGCCGTCGACACGCCGGTGGAAGCGGCATCGGCGCCGGCAGCCGCACAGGGCCCCGAGGCCGTGTACGCGGAGCAGCCGGCCGTCGCCGCCGAAGACACCCCGCCGGCCGAACCGGCAGTGGCCCAGGCGCCTGAGGCGACCGAGGCGGCTGAGCCGCTCGAGACGGCTGAAGCGGCAGAGCTTGCCGAGGTGGCGGAGCCCGCCGAGGTTCCTGACGTGAACTCCGTTGCGCAGACCGTCGCTCAGGCGGCCGAGGTCGCGCAGACGAGCCCGGCCGAGGCACCTCGGCAGCAGGAGCCCCAAGAACCTCAAGAGGCCCAGGAGGTCCGAGCGGCTCAAGAGGTCCAAGCGGCTCAAGAGCACGAGGAGCCTCACGCGGACCTCGGTGACACGCCGGCCCAGCCTTATGAGGCGCCCACGGCGGAGGCGGTCCCGGTCGCCGAGTTCGTTTCCGCACCCGCGCCCGTCGCCGCTTCCGAAGTCCCCGTGCCGGATCCCGTCGTGGCCCCGGAACCCACCCCTGCCGAGCCCATCCCCGCGCCCGCGGTCGCTCAGGTCCCCGCGCCCGCGGTGACCGTCGTCCCTGACGTGCCCGAACCGGCGGCGCCGGCCCAGCAACTGCCCGGCCCCGCGGCCGAGGCCGTCGCGCCCGAGGCACCCTCCGTGCCGGACGTCTCCGCCCCCGCCCCCGCGCCCGCCGCCGCTCCCGAGTCCGTCCTGCTCGTCGACGCCTTCGTGGCGTCCGCCGAGATGGCCGCCGCGGCTTCCGTCGAGCCGACAGCCCCGCAGGTGGAACCCGCTCCGGAGCAGGCCGTCCAGCCGACCCAGGACGTCCGGCCGACACCGGAACCGGAGCCGCAGCCGGAGGTGGAGGCCACGGGCGATACCTCCGCCGCGGCCGCCCACATCGCGGCCTCCGCGTCTCACGTCCCGGAAGCGCCCGCTCCCGACCCGACCCCGCAGCCCGAGCCCGAGCCCGAGGTCGCCCCCGAAGCCGCAGCCGAACCCGCGCTCGAGGTCCTGGCCGACCAGCTGGAGCCCGCCCCGGCCGCAACCCTCGCGGAGCAGGAGCAGGAGCAGGAGCAGGAGCAGGAGCCGGAGCTGCAGCCGGAGCTGCAGCCGGAGCTGCCGACGGCGGAGTCGCCGATCGAGGCACCCTCCGCGCCGGCCGCCCCCGAGCCCGTGTCGGTCGCGGTCACCGTGGACGCCACCGCCATCCCGCAGCGTCCACAGCAGGAGCACCCGCACCCGCAGCCCGTCCAGCAGTTGGTGGCCGCCGCTCCCCTGGCTCTCCAGCCGGAGCAGCCGGAGCAGCCGGACCGCACAGCGCCGACGAACCAGCCCGCCGCGGACCAGCCCCTGGGCCACTTCGTCCCGGTCGAGGGCATGGTGCCCACCACCCCGCACCTCGCCCCCACCCCGCCGCACCCCCTCGTGCTCCCCACGCAGGAGCAGGCCGCCGCCCACACGGCGGCGGAGCACCCGATGGCGGAACAGCACCGGGCCGCCGACACCGGAGCCGCCCTTCCCGCCGTCACGGTCCCCGCCCCTCGCGGCGCCGACCCCGCTCCCGCCCCGGCGATCCCGGAGACGGAGCCCGAGACCGGCATCGACCCCGATGTCGCACAGAGCCCGGAGGACCTGGAAACCAGGGCCGCCGACCAGGAAGAGAGCCCGGCCCCAGTGGAAGAAGTTCGAGAGTCCACCGGCCCCGCCGCGCCCGCGTACGACGACGCCGAGCGCGAGGCCGTCCTGAAGGTCATGCGTGAGCGCCGGGACATCCGCAACGGATTCCGCGCCGACCCGATCCCGCACGAGGTGCTGCTGCGTGTCCTGGAGGCCGCCCACACCGCGCCCTCCGTCGGGCACTCGCAGCCCTGGGACTTCGTCGTCATCCGCTCCGCCGACACCCGGCGCGCGATGCACGAGCTGGCGACCCGTCAGCGTGACGCGTACGCGAAGTCGCTGCCGAAGGGCCGCGCGAAGCAGTTCAAGGAACTGAAGATCGAGGCCATCCTCGACACCCCGGTGAACATCGTCGTCACCGCCGACCCGACCCGTGGCGGCCGCCACACCCTCGGCCGTCACACCCAGCCGCAGATGGCGCCGTACTCCTCCGCGCTCGCGGTCGAGAACCTCTGGCTCGCCGCCCGTGCCGAGGGCCTCGGCGTCGGCTGGGTCAGCTTCTTCGACGAGCGCGAGATGGTCCGCGCGCTGGGTCTGCCCGAACACCTCGAGGTGGTCGCCTACCTCTGCGTCGGATACGTCGACGAGTTCCCGGACGAGCCCGAGCTGATGCAGGCCGGCTGGGCCAAGCGCCGGCCGCTGTCGTGGGTCGTCCACGAGGAGACGTACGGCCGTCGCGCGCTGCCCGGCGAGGACCCGCACGACCTGCTCGCCGAGACCGTCGCCAGTGTCCGCCCGCTCGACGCCAAGGCGCTCGGCGAGGCCTGGGAGCGGCAGAAGCGGATGACGAAGCCGCCGGGCTCGCTCGGCATGCTGGAGATCATCTCCGCGCAGCTGTCCGGTCTGTCCCGGCAGTGCCCGCCGCCCATCCCGGAGCCCGCGGCCGTCGCGATCTTCGCCGGCGACCACGGTGTGCACGCGCAGGGGGTCACCCCGTGGCCGCAGGAGGTGACGGCCCAGATGGTCGCCAACTTCCTCGGCGGGGGAGCGGTCTGCAACGCCTTCGCCACTCAAGTGGGCGCGGAGGTCTGCGTGGTGGACGTGGGCGTCGCCGCCGACCTCCCCGCTACCCCCGGCCTCCTGCCCCGCAAGATCCGCGCGGGCACGTCCGACATGACCACCGGTCCCGCGATGACCCGCGACGAGGCCAAGCAGGCCATCGAGGTCGGTATCGAGACCGCCCGCGACCTGGTCGCGGCCGGCAACAAGGCGCTGCTCACGGGCGAGATGGGCATCGCGAACACCACGGCGTCCGCGGCCCTCATCTCGGTCTTCACGGGCGCCGATCCGGCCGAGGTCACCGGCCGCGGCACCGGTATCAACGACGAGACCCTCGCCCGCAAGACCGAGGTCGTGCGCCGCGCCCTGGAGGTCCACCAGCCGGACCCGGCGGACCCCATCGGCGTCCTGGCCGCGATCGGCGGCTTCGAACACGCGGCGATGGTCGGCCTCCTTCTCGGCGGCGCCTCCCTGCGTACGCCCGTGATCCTGGACGGCGTCAGCGCCGGCGCCGCCGCCCTGGTCGCCCGCGCCATCGCCCCCGAGGTCCTCGCGGCCTGCATCGCGGGCCACCGCAGCGCCGAGCCCGGTCATGTGGCCGCCCTGAACAAGCTGGGTCTGCGCCCCCTGGTCGACCTCGACCTCCGCCTCGGCGAGGGAACGGGCGCCCTGCTCGCCCTGCCGCTGGTGCAGAGCACGGCCCGGGCGATGCACGAGGTGGCGACGTTCGATTCGGCGGGGGTCACCGAGAAGTAGGGCCCGTTCCGGGGCCGGCGGGCACGCGCTTGTGCTGCCCCCGGCCCCGCCGCATGCTGAAGTCACCTCTAAAATGCGCACGTCAGGGCCGCTCCAGAGCCGCAGCGCCCACCCTCTGCTCTCTGCCCGTACGAGGAGCCGCACCCTCATGGCCGAACACCCCGCCTACCCCGTAGGCCTCCGTCTCTCCGGCCGCAGGGTCGTCGTCCTCGGCGGCGGCCAGGTCGCCCAGCGCCGCCTTCCCGCGTTGATCGCGGCAGGCGCCGACATCCACCTCGTGTCCCCCGCGGCGACGCCGTCGGTGGAAGCGATGGCGGACGCGGGCGAGATCACCTGGTCGAGGCGCCCGTACGCCGAGGGCGATCTCGCCGAGGCCTGGTACGCCCTCATCGCCACGAGCGATACCGAGGCGAACGGCCGGGCCTCCGTCGAAGCCGAGGAGCACCGTGTCTGGTGCGTCCGCTCCGACGACGCCGAAGCCGCGACCGCCTGGACCCCGGCGACCGGCCACAGCGAGGGTGTCACGGTCGCCGTGCTCACCACCGACGCCCGTGGCCGCGACCCGCGCCACACCGCCGCCATCCGTGACGCCGTCGTCGAGGGTCTGCGCGACGGCACCCTCGTCGCCCCCCACCACCGCACCCGGACCCCCGGTGTCGCGCTGGTCGGCGGCGGTCCCGGCGACCCGGACCTGATCACGGTCCGCGGGCGTCGCCTCCTCGCCGAGGCGGACGTCGTCATCGCCGACCGGCTGGGCCCGCGCGACCTCCTCGCCGAACTCCCGCCGCATGTCGAGGTGATCGACGCGGCGAAGATCCCCTACGGCCGGTACATGGCCCAGGAGGCCATCAACAACGCGCTGATCGAGCACGCCAAGCAGGGCAAGTCGGTGGTCCGCCTCAAGGGCGGGGACCCGTATGTCTTCGGCCGTGGCATGGAGGAGCTCCAGGCCCTCGCGGAGGCCGGTATCGCCTGCACGGTCGTGCCGGGCATCTCCAGCTCGATCTCGGTGCCGGGCGCGGCCGGCATCCCGGTCACGCACCGGGGCGTGGCCCATGAGTTCACCGTGGTCAGCGGGCATGTCGCCCCCGACGACGAGCGTTCCCTGGTCGACTGGCCCTCGCTCGCGAAGCTCACCGGCACCCTGGTGATCCTCATGGGCGTCGACAAGATCGGGAAGATCGCCGAGACGCTCGTCGCGCACGGCAAGTCGCCCGACACCCCGGTGGCCCTCGTCCAGGAGGGCACGACGGCCGCCCAGCGCCGTGTGGACGCGACCCTCGCGACGGTCGCCGAGACGGTCCGTACGCAGGAGGTCAGGCCCCCGGCGGTGATCATCGTCGGCGCGGTCGTCGCCGTCGGCTCGCGGAGCTCCGAGTAACCGCGGGTAACCCAACCGTTCCGAGCCGTTGGCAGCACACCCAGGACAAGGCAGTATCACCCTGTGGCCGATCTCATCACCGTTGAGGACCCCGACGACCCGCGCCTGCGCGACTACACCGGCCTGACCGACGTCGAGCTGCGCCGTAAGCGCGAGCCCGCCGAGGGCCTGTTCATCGCCGAGGGCGAGAAGGTCATCCGCCGGGCCAAGGGCGCCGGGTACGAGATGCGCTCCATGCTGCTCTCCGCCAAGTGGGTCGACGTCATGCGCGACGTCATCGACGAGCTTCCGGCGCCGGTCTACGCCGTCAGCCCGGAGCTCGCGGAACGGGTTACCGGCTATCACGTCCACCGCGGCGCGCTGGCCTCCATGCAGCGCAAGCCGCTGCCGGACGCCGCCGAACTCCTGGTGTCCGCCCGCCGGGGCGTCGTCACCGGAGATCGGCCGGACGGCGCGGGGGAGCGCGTCGCGATCTTCGAGGGATTCGTCGATCACGCGAATCTCGGGGCGGCCTTCCGGAGTGCCGCCGCGCTCGGCATCAAGGCGATCCTGCTGTCACCGGACTGTACGGACCCCCTCTACCGGCGGGCGATCAAGGTGTCGATGGGCGCCGTCTTCTCGGTCCCCTACGCCCGGTTCGACGCCTGGCCGGCCGGGCTCGACGTCGTGCGCGACGCCGGGTACGACATCCTCGCCATGACCCCGGACGAGAAGGCGACCCCCCTCGACGAGCTGAACCCGGAACGCTTCGAGAAGAGCGCCATCATGCTGGGCTCGGAGGGGCACGGACTCTCCACGTACGCCCTCCGCGGGGCGGACGAGTGGGTGCGCATCCCCATGTCCGCGGGGGTCGACTCCCTCAACGTGGCGGCCGCTTCCGCCGTCGCGTTCTACGCGACCCGGCCGAGACCCGCCTGAGAGCCGGACGGCACGCGAAATGAGGGCCGGAGGACGACAGGGTGCGTCCGGCCCTCACCCGCGAGTGGCCGCGGTCAGCGGTGGTGGCACTCCCAGTGCCCCTTGATCCACTGGTGGTCCCAGTGGCCGTGAACGTAGACCCACTTGTAGGTGTAGTGGTTGTCCCAGTGGCCGTGGTGCCAGGTCTTGTGGTTGACCCGCTTCTTCTCCCAGTGGCCCTTCACCCACTTCTTCTCCCAGTGGCCCTTCACCCAGTGGCAATTACCGTCGTGGTCGGTGGTCACCACGGACGAGGGGGAAGGAGGAGCGGGGGCCGCGGTCGCCGCGCCGGACATGCCGAGCAGGGCCCCTCCGGCCAGTAGGCCCGTCGCGGCGGCCCCGGCCACCAGGCGGCGGGCTCGCAGGAAAGCGGTCATCGGACACATCTCCCTTGAACGTTCAGCGAAGAGCACGTTCGACGAGGCCGGGCCGTTCTCGTCCACCGGCCGCGCCGATGGCGTGGGGTGGATCCGTGAGGAACGCCGTTCCCCGTCTCGCTGTGCCGGACGCGGGGGATTCGGACCCGAAAGCCGGACGGATGACGAGAAAGCGGAAAAATGTAGCGGCAGCATAAAGACCGAGGCGTCCACGCGGGTCTGCGGACCCTCCGCTCGCCCGGCCGGGTGAGAACCTGAGGCTTTCGTGTACAACAGGGCGGCATCCGCGTGCTGTGCGGCTACGAATCCCCTGCGAACCAAAGCCGTCCCCGACGAATCGTTCCAGGGGAGCTCTCATGTCCATGACCATGTCACCGCCGACGTCACCGCCCACGGCGGCGTGTTGTGCCGTCGCCCTGCCGCACTCCAGGCGGGCCCCCTCCGTCGCCCGTCAGGTCAGTGAGAGATGGCTGAAGGCGACCGACCCGGTCGATCGCGTGCCGGACGCGGTCCTCGTCGTCTCCGAACTGGTGACCAACGCGGTCCGCCACACCTGTGGTCCCTGCACGCTGACGCTGACGGTGCGCGACGGCCGGCTGGACATCGCCGTCGCCGACCACAGCGAGGAGCTTCCCGAGCTCCGGCGCCGTTCGGACGGCGACGAGCGCGGCGGCTTCGGCATGGGGGTCATCCGCGGGCTGGGCGGACAGATCAGGCTGGTCCCCGCCATCGGCGGCAAGACCGTACACGTCCTGCTCGACCTGAGATCCGCGAGCGGCCCGTCCCCGGAGCGGTGAGGAGCCTCCCGGTGCAGGTCCCCTCCCTCCGCACACGCCGCGGGCGGGCCGTCCGAACCCAGCACGAGGCACGAGGCACGAGGGGAGCAGGGCTTTGCCGCACAGCTTCGATCCGGACGCCCGAGTGGAGGACCTGCTGGCCCGGGTGGCGGGTGGCGACCAGGACGCGTTCACCGGCGTCTACGACGCGCTGTCCGGCAGTGTCATGGGACTGGCCTGCCGGATCCTGCGGGACGTCGCTCAGGCGGAGGAGGTGACCCAGGAGGTCATGATCGAGGTCTGGCGCACCGCGGACCGCTACAGCCCCGAGCGGGGAACGGCGAAAGCCTGGGTGCTCACCGTGGCCCACCGTCGGGCGGTGGACCGGGTACGTTCCGCGCAGGCCGGCGCGGAACGCGAACAGCGCACGGGCATCCTCGCGCCGGAGCGCCCCTTCGACGAAGTGGCCGAGATCGTCCAGGACCATGACGAACAGCGACGGCTCCACCGCTGTCTCACCGCGCTGGCCCGCCAGGAGCGAGTGCCGCTGATGCTCGCCTACTACCAGGGCCTGACCTACCTCGAGGTCGCCGACGCCCTCGCCACCCCCGAAGGAACGGTGAAGTCCCGAATGCGCGCGGGACTCCGGCGGCTGCGCGCCTGTCTGGAGGCGGACGCATGACACCTGAGGAGGACCGCCACCTGGCCATCGGCGCGTACGCGCTGTACGCCCTGCCGCCCGCCGAGGAAACCGCCTTCGAGAACCATCTCGCCGGTTGCGAACAGTGCCACCGGGAGGCCGTCGGCCTCCTGGAGACCACCGCCCGGCTCGGCGCCTCGGTGCAGAGCGTCCCGGTGACTCCGCAGGCACGCGCCCGCACGCTGCAGGCCGTCGCCCACACCCGCCAGGACCGGGTCCCGCACCGCCCGAGGGCCCCCGGCCGCCGGGTGCTGCGCCTCGCGCTCGCGGCGAGCATCGCGGCGGCCGCCGTGCTCGGCGGAATCGCCGTCCGGCAGCACGTCGAGGCGGACGACGCGCGCACCCGGGCGGTCCGGGCCGAGCAGCAGGCCCGCACCGCGGGCGCCGCGATCACCGAGGTCCTCACCGCGCCCGACGCCACCGTCCACACCGGAAGCCTGACCGGCGGGACCACCGCAGCCGTCGTGGTCTCCCTCGACCAGGCGCGGGCGGTCTTCGCCGCGTACGGTCTTCCCGCCCTGACCGGGGGCAAGGTCTACGAGCTCTGGTACGCGGCCGAGGCGGGCGATGTCCGCTCGGCGGGCCTGGTGACCGGCAGCGCGCCGAACGGCTCCCACGTCCTGAAGGGATCGCCCGCCGACGCCGTCGCCGTGGGAATCACCGTCGAACCGGCCGGCGGCTCGGCGCAGCCCACCACCGAGCCCCTCGGCGTCATCCCGCTCGACGTCTGACACGGTCCCGCCCGCCTTCCGGCAGCCCGCGGGCCCGGCCCCGGGTCAGTCGCCGAGCGGGCCGCCCGGCCGCGGGGGGAGGTGCTGCTGTTCCTGCCGTACGACGCCGTCACCGCCGCCGAGCCCGCGCGCCGGACCCTGGCAGCCCTGGACGACCGCGATGCCGAGCGCGACCAGCAGGGTCACCACGACGAACACGAACAGCCGCTGGCGCAGCAGCCGCGGATTGGCGGGCCGCCGCCCGGTTCCCGTGGTTCTCGGCCCAGGGCGCCGGGCCCCGCCTCGGGACGCCGGCCGGTTGCCGCTGCCCGGGCGGGTGTTGCGCGAGGGGGCCGGCCGGGCCCCGGACCGCGACGACGAGGCACCGGCGCCCCGTGCGGCGTTGCCCCCGCGAGCCGGCGCTCCGCCCCGCGAAGGAACCGAACCGCGCGAGGGCGGCGCCCCGTTCCGCGGCGGCGGAGTGCCGGGCCCGGCCTGGTGGCGCAGGGTGCGCTCCGGGTAACCGGTTTCGGAGAGCCGCCCCGTGGGCCGGTCCGCCTCGGCCGCCCGAGGCGCCGGAGGGCGCGCGTCCGCCAGACCCTGGGCCTCCCGGGTCGCGATCTCCTTCAGGCGCAGCGAGAGATCGAGGGTGCTGGGCCGCTCCTCCGGATCCTTCGCCAGACAGGCCCGCACCAGCGGGGCCAGCGCGTCCGGTACGCCGTGCAGATGCGGCTCCTCGTGCACCACGCGGTACAGCATCACCTCGGAACTGCCGTGCCCGAAGGGCGAATCGGCCGTCGAGGCGTAGGCGAGCGTGGCGCCGAGCGAGAACACGTCGGTGGCCGGGGTGACCAGAGCCCCGCGTACCTGCTCCGGCGCGAGGAACCCGGGGGAGCCGACCGCCGTACCCACGTGCGTCAGCGTGGAGGCGCCCGTCGCCCAGGCGATGCCGAAGTCGATGATCCGCGGGCCCTTGGGGGAGAGCAGGATGTTGGAGGGCTTCAGGTCCCGGTGCACGACCCCGGCCTCGTGGACGGCGACGAGCCCCTCCGACAGCGCGGCTCCGATCGAGGCCAGCTCGGCGGCCCCGAGCGGACCCTCGTCGTTGACCTTGTCGTGGAGGGAGGGCCCGGGCACGTACTGGGTGGCGAACCACGGCCGGTCGGCGTCCAGGTCCGCCGCGACCAGCCGCGCCGTGCATCCGCCGCGGATCCGGCGAGCGGCCGAGACCTCGCGCGCGAACCGCGACCGGAACTCCTGGTCCTCCGCCAGATCGGGCCGGATCACCTTCAGCGCGACCCGCTGCCCCTTCTTGTCGGAACCCAGATAGACGACGCCCATCCCGCCCGCGCCGAGCCGTCGGTGAAGCCTGAACGAGCCGACGACGCGCGGGTCCTCGCGCCTCAGGCGCATCATCGCCATGTTCATCCCCGCTGCCCGGTCCGTGTGACGTGGCACAGCTTACGTTTCCACGGCCGTTCGCGCGCAGAGGCCGCGCCCTCTCGTACCGATCGATTGTCAGTGCCGGGTGGGGGACTTGAAGGGTGGTCAGCAACCCTGCGAACAGGCAGGGTTTGGCGGCACGGCGACCCCAACCGCCGCTCGGGCACGGTGGATTGGACCCGAGGCAGGTGACCGTGCGCGGACCGTCACGGAGGCCGGCGACGGGAGGCGGAACCGGCGGGCGACGGCCCGCCGGGCGGCCCTGTGAGGGGTGACGGCGGTACGGCAGGGGGCGGCTTGAGTGAGCGAAGTCACGGCCGGGCGTCCGGCCTCACGTCCTGAGGCGGTGCGGGAATCCGGCCAGGACCGGAGAGCCCCTCCGGGAAGACCCCGAGACCCAGGACCATTTCTCCACCCAGGGGAGTACTCCGCAGGTCATGGCTCATCCTCCGGGAGGCCCGGCAATCGGTACGAGGGCATGACGTCCGCCGGCCGTCCCGCGCCTAGATTTGAGGTCAAGCGGCGGGTGCAGCACTCGTCCCCCGAGGTCAGACACCCGCCGCTGCCTACGACAACTGATCAGGTCAGGAGAGGGACCATGGCCCTTACGGCACCGCGGACGATGATCCGCACTCCGGGACGCGGTACGCGTCCTCGTCGCACGGGCCGCCGCCACCCCCTGGTGGCGACGCTGATGGCCCTTCCCCTGGCGGTCCTGCTCCTCGTCGTCTTCGACGGCTGGGAGACGGTGGCCACACAGGCGTCGTCCGTGGGAGTGATGCTGGGGCGCTGAGCGGCGACCCCAGGCCCGGATGAGCGGTTCGGGCGGGGACATCAACCTATGAAACCCCGTGGGGACGGGGGTGCGGCGGACGGCAAAAAATGCAGGCGCAGCTGGGGAGCTGCGCCTGCATTGCTTTTCCCGGCGGCCCGCGAAGCCCGTACCGCCCCCGCCACTGCGACGGCCCCGCGACTCGGGTGACCCGCCTGCGTACCCTCGCGGGGAGACCCGCACGCCGCCGCCCAGGGAGCCCCGTGACCGCGCACCCCCTGCTCACCGAGCTCGCCCGCCGAGCCGGAGCCAAGGCGCACGAGGCCACGCCGGCCTGCCTCTGCGGCGCGGCCACCCTCGCCGACCGTCCCGACGCCACCGTCGTCCGGCATTCCGACACGGTCGCGAAGGCGCACGCCCCGGACACCGACCCGGCCGCACTCACCCCGCGCCTCGCCCTGGCGGCCCGCATCCCCGACATCCTCCTGCCGCCGCTCACGCCGGCTCCGGCCGCCCTCCACGGCCGTCTCGTGACCTTCTGGCCGTACGGCGCTCCGGTGGACCCGGACGATCCCGACCTGGCTCCCTGGGAGGCCGCGGGCGCCCTGCTCGCCCGTCTGCACCGCACCCCGGCGCCGACCTCGCTCCCGGAGATGCGCGGTCCCGCCAAGGCCGCCCTCGCCGTGGCCCGTCTCCGCGCGGCCGGACCGCACCCCGCGGTCGCCCCGGTCCTGAGCGCCTGGCGCGCGCTTCCCGCCTGGGCCCGCGCCGAGGCCCCCATGCCCGACACCACCACCCTCTGCCACGGCGATCTCCACCTCGGCCAGCTCGTCCGCCACCCGGCACCCGACGGGCCCTGGCGCCTGATCGACGTCGACGACCTCGGCGTCGGTGTCCCCGCCTGGGATCTCGCCCGCCCGGCCGCCTGGTACGCCTGCGGCCTGCTCCCGCCCGAGGAGTGGGCCCGCTTCCTCGCCGCCTACCGCGCCGAGGGCGGCCCCGCCGTCCCCGGGGAAGGGGACCCCTGGTCCGCCCTCGACGTACCGGCTCGCGCACTCACCGTACAGACGGCGGCACGTTCCGTCACCAAGTCGGTCGCGCAGGGCCGGGCGTTGGACGAGGTCGAACAGTGTCTGGTCGACGCCTGTGCCCGAATGGGTTCCATCCCCCCGCAGTTGACGGCGAGCCGCGCGAAGTAGGGTGCAACCGACCGCAGCCGGACAGTGTCTGTCCTGGCGGTACGCGAAACAGCACCGACCGGCGAGGAGTTGAGCCGAACCATGCAGTGCCCGAAGTGTCACGCTCAGATGCACACGTACAACCGCAACGGCGTCCAGATCGAACAGTGCAGCAACTGCCGCGGGATCTTCCTCGACTACGGCGAGCTGGAGGCGCTCACCCGCGTCGAGTCCCAGTGGTCCCAGCCGGCTCCGCCGCCCCCGGGCGCCCCGCAGGCGTACCCCGCCGCCCCGGCCGCTCCCGCGTGGGGAGCCCAGCACGGCGGCGGTCACCACGGGGGCCACTACGGCGGTCACCACCGTCAGAAGGGCTTCGGCCACATGCTGTTCTCCAGCTGAGCCGGCGCAGACGAGAAGCCCCCGACCGCGAAGGCGGCCGGGGGCTCTCGGTGTGTGGACGATACTGGGATTGAACCAGTGACCTCTTCCGTGTCAGGGAAGCGCTCTCCCGCTGAGCTAATCGTCCTCGGGATCACGACGCGAAGGCCGTGTGCACTGCGTGCGCGATACTGGGATTGAACCAGTGACCTCTTCCGTGTCAGGGAAGCGCTCTCCCGCTGAGCTAATCGCGCGGGTTCGGATCTTCGAACAGATCCAGTGGACGATACTGGGATTGAACCAGTGACCTCTTCCGTGTCAGGGAAGCGCTCTCCCGCTGAGCTAATCGTCCTTGGAGGTGGAGACGGGATTTGAACCCGTGTAGACGGCTTTGCAGGCCGTTGCCTCGCCTCTCGGCCACTCCACCAGGAGTGCAGGGGCCCCGCAGGACCCCTTGTTCCTTCGAGCGGACGACGAGGCTCGAACTCGCGACCTCAACCTTGGCAAGGTTGCGCTCTACCAACTGAGCTACGTCCGCCTGTCGGTTCGGTCGGCTCTCGCGTCCCGGCGACGTGTTGAACTCTAGCGGATTCCCGGGCCAGTACAAAAACGCGTTTGTGCAGCGTGCTGCGCTGTGTGTACTCGCGGACCTGGTCAGGGCCCCCGGCCGGGGCGTGCGGGACATGCCCGGAGCACCTCTCGAGCCACCCGCCATACACTCGACCACGTGCTCGACCTCCCTCCTCTCGCCCGTTTCGGCACCCGTGTCGCCACCGGCCTCCTCGACGTGACCAGCGATCCGGCGGCCCTCGACGGCGCCGGTTTCTGGGCCGTCTGCGCCGACTTCGAGGGCCGTCCGGTCTGCGCGCGCTTCGCCGACGTACGCGAGGAGCCGGTGCCCGCTCCCGTGCCCGGGGCGTGGCGAGGGCCCTCGGCCGGTGACTGGAAGTCCTCGCTCGACCGCAATGCGTACACGACGGGCGTGCGCCGCATCCGGGAGCACATCGCGGCCGGCCAGGTGTACCAGGCCAATCTCTGCCGGGTCCTGTCCGCGCCGGTCGCGTCCGACGCCGACGTGGACGCGCT
The DNA here is from genome assembly GCF_042737245.1 of Streptomyces sp. NPDC060002. Lineage (NCBI taxonomy): Bacteria > Bacillati > Actinomycetota > Actinomycetes > Kitasatosporales > Streptomycetaceae > Streptomyces > Streptomyces sp. NPDC060002. The sequence continues at coordinate 6,264 of NZ_JBHWUW010000011.1, read as the reverse complement.
GAGCGCCCTGCTGGCCCGGGGCAACCCGGCGCCGTACGCAGGAACGATTCGTCTGCCGGCGCACGGCATAGAGACGGCCACCGCGTCGCCCGAACTCTTCCTGCGCCGCGACGGCCGGGTCGTCGAGTCCGGGCCCATCAAGGGCACCGGACGCACCGAGGCGGACCTCCTGGAGAAGGACCACGCCGAGAACGTGATGATCGTGGACCTCGTCCGCAACGACCTCGGTCAGGTCTGCGCCACCGGCAGCGTGACCGTCCCCGACCTGTGCGCCGTCGAGAAGCACCCGGGCCTGGTCCACCTCGTGTCCACGGTCCGCGGCGAACTGCGCGACGGCGCCGGCTGGCCGGAGCTGCTCGACGCCGCCTTCCCGCCCGGCTCGGTCACCGGCGCCCCCAAGTCCAGCGCCCTGCGGATCATCGACGCGCTGGAGACGGCACCGCGCGGCCCGTACTGCGGCGGCATCGGCTGGGTCGACGCCGACCGGGGGACCGGCGAGCTGGCCGTCGGCATCCGCACCTTCTGGATCGACCGCGCCCCCGGGGGCCCGGCCGTGCTGCGCTTCGGCACCGGCGCGGGCATCACCTGGGGCTCGGACCCCGAGGCCGAGTGGGAGGAGACCGAGCTGAAGGCCTCCCGACTGCTCGCGATAGCGTCGGGAACGTACGAGGCCGAGGGAGAGGGACTGACGTGAAGATCTGGCTCGACGGCGGGCTGCAGGACACCGAGTCCGCCCGTGTCTCCGTCTTCGACCACGGACTGACCGTGGGCGACGGCATCTTCGAGACGGTGAAGGCGGTGGACGGCATGACGTTCGCGCTGACCCGCCATCTCGACCGGCTGACCCGCTCCGCGCGCGGCCTCGGCCTGCCGGACCCCGACCACGACGAGGTCCGCCGCGCCTGCGCCGCCGTCCTGGAGGCCAACCCGATGCCGCTCGGCCGGCTGCGTGTCACCTACACCGGCGGCTACGGCCCCCTCGGCTCCGACCGCGGCGAACACGGCCCCACCCTCGTCGTCGCCCTCGGGGAGACCACCCGGCGCGCCGACTCCACGACCGTCGTCACGGTCCCCTGGACCCGCAACGAACGCGGCGCGCTCACCGGCCTGAAGACGACCTCGTACGCCGAGAACGTCGTCGCCCTGGCCCGCGCTCACCAAAGCGGTGCCACCGAGGCGCTGTTCGCGAACACGGTCGGGCAGCTCTGCGAGGGCACCGGGTCCAACGTGTTCGTCGTCCTGGACGGCGAGATCCACACCCCGCCGCTCGCCTCCGGCTGCCTCGCGGGCATCACCCGCGAGCTGACCGTCGAGTGGGCCGGCGCCAAGGAGACCGACCTGCCGCTGGACGTGCTGGAACGGGCCGAGGAGGTCTTCCTCACCTCCACCCTGCGGGACGTCCAGGCCGTTCACCGCGTCGACGGGCGCGAACTGCCGGGCACGCCGGGGCCGGTGACTGCCAAGGCGATGCGGATCTTCGCCGAGCGCGCCGCCGACGACCTCGACCCGTAGAGTCCCGGCCCGGGCCCGGAAGGGCCCGGGAAATCAGGCTGACGTCGCTCGCCACGGTGGGTAGAAAAGCCCCTGATGACCACGACCCTGCGGCCGACCGAGCCGCTTCAGCGCACCGCCGACGGGGCGCTCTCGCGCCACTACCAGGTCTGTGTGAACAGCCGTCCCGTCGGAGCGGTCCACCTCTCGACCTCTCCGGGCTTCGGCGCCGACGTCGCCCAGATCGCCGACCTGCGCATCGAGGAACCGGACCGCGGGCGCGGCCGGGGCACGGTGGCCGCGCTGGCCGCCGAAGAGGTGGCCCGCGGCTGGGGCTGCAAACGGATCGAGCTCAGGGTGCCCGCCGACGCGGAAACCGCACTGCGGCTGGCGACGGCACTCGGCTACGTCCACCGCAATCGCGGCATGGAGAAACCTCTGGGTCCCACCGCTCCCCGACTGCCCGAGGGCAGCCGGGGCAGGCCCATGACGGAGGCCGAGTACCTGCCCTGGCTCGAACACGGCGTCGCGGCCTACGCCCAGGAGTGGGCGGATCGCGGGGTGCCCGAGGACGAGGCGTGGGCCAGGTCGCGGCGGGACCACGAACGCCTGCTGCCGCAGGGCCGGGCGACGGAGAACATGCTGTTCAGCGTCCTGGAGCAGGACGGCGCACGGGTCGGCACGCTCTGGGTCGCGATCATCGGCGACAAGGCGTTCGTGTACGACGTCGAGACCGACGAGGCCTTCCGCGGCCGGGGCCACGGACGTTCCCTGATGCTGCTGGCCGAGGCCCGGGCGATCGCGGCGGGCAAGCGCGTTCTCGGCCTCAACGTCTTCGCCGGCAACACCCCGGCCGAGCGGCTCTACGAGTCGCTCGGCTATCTGCCCGTGGGTTACTCGATGTACAAGAACCTGCTCTGAACCAGCCCGCGCGGAACCCGCCTCACGCCTGCTCGGCCAGCAACCGGTCGGCGATCTCCTCGATGCGCTCGCGCAGCCCCTCCTGGCTCTTGCCGCCGTCGAGACGTTCGCCGCCGATGACGTACGTCGGGGTGCCGGTGACGCCGATCGCCTTGCCCTCGGCCTGGTCGGCGTCCACGATCAGGATGTGCCGTCCGTCGATCAGGGCGGTGTCGAACTCCTCGGCGTCGAGACCGAGTTCACCGGCGACCTCGACCAGGAAGGGTTCTCCCGTCCGGGCCAGCTCCTCGACCCGGCCCAGCACGGCCTCGACGTACGGCCATCCCTGGCCCTGCTCCAGGGCCTCCTCGGCGGCCTGCGCGGCGGCGAAGGCGTGCTGGTGCTTCTCCAGCGGGAAGTGCCGCAGCCGCAGCTCCAGCCGGTCGCCGTACCGCTCGCGCAGGGCGCGCAGGTCGTCGAGAGCGCCGCGGCAGTCCGGGCACTGGAGCTCGCACCAGACGTCGAGGACGACGGCGGGACGGGCGGCCGCCGTGCCGGGCGCGGCGGCGGAGGCGGAGGTCGGGGACGAGTCGTTCATGACGCCAGTCTTCCAGTCCGGACCCCGGCCGCCCCAATCCGGACCACCGGCCGCCCGGACACCGGGGCTCTCTCGGCCGGACCACAGGGACGGCCCCGTGCGGCACCTGCGGTGGAGCCGACCCGGAGATGTCCCTGATGTCCGGCCGGAGCATGGCCCGCGAGCGGTGCGCAGGTGCAGGATGGAAGGGACGAGGCGCGGGCCGGCCGGCCGCGGTGCCGAGTCGACACCACCTCTGCCCGAGTGAATCCACGCCTGGAGGACCGGATGATTGCCGAGACCGTCTGTTCCGCCGCCGCCGTGGCCGGCCTGGGCATCGCGGTGGTCACCGCCTACCGCAAGCGTTTCCTGGCGGCCGCCCGCATCGCCGCCTACGCCTTGGTGCCGCTGGGCCTCGTGATGACCGGCGTCGTCGAGTGGGTCGCCGACACCGCCTTCAGCCCGACGGCCTGGGCGGGCTTCGCCGTGCTCGGCGGGGCCTGGGCCCTGTTCGCCACCACCCGCGTCGTGGAGCGCCGCCGCGGCGGCACCCGCAAGCAGCACAGAGCTGCGGCCCGTGCCGCGCGGGCCGAGCCGGTGGCCCCCGCCGCCTCCGCACCCTCCCTGGGCCAGGCCTCCCGTCCGGCGTCCCGTCCCGCGGACGCACCCCGCGCGACCGGCGGCTCCGAAGACTTCAGCGACATCGAGGCCATTCTGAAGAAGCACGGCATCTGACCCAGGGCCGATCACCCGTGCCCGTGGGGTAGCCCGGCGATGGAAACGACACAGTCAGACCGACGGTGCGCGGAAGTGATCACGGCTCGACAGCGACGTCATGGAATCCGGTGCACTCCCGCTCAATCCGGGCGGGTGATCGCGCGAGGGGCGTCACCTGCGTCATCATCGCCCGCGAGATGCTGGACACGACACAGAGCGACGCCGCGCCGAAGCAGGACGAGCCGCGCGGGTGCCTTTTCGCCCTTTCCCAGCCACCGCTGATGATCTTTCTGGCGGTGATCGGGTGTCTGCTGCTCATGGCTTCGCTGCATGATCTGCTGCTGCTCTGAGCCGTACCCGCGGTCCCCGGCGTCACCCGCCGGGGCCGCGTCGGCATCGACGGACACCAGGGACGTCAAGAGACGTCGAGGCCCGCAAGGAACTCCGAGAGGGATGCCTCGCGGCGGCCTCAGCCCGCCGCCTCCTTGCGGCGCGCCCGGTAGGCGGCCACGTGCAGGCGGTTGCCGCAGGTGCGGCTGTCGCAGTACCGACGGGACCGGTTGCGGGAGAGATCGACGAAGGCACGTCGGCAGTCCGGGGCCTCACAGCGCCGAAGCCGCTCCTGCTCCCCGGCCACCACGAAGAACGCCAGTGCCATCCCGCAGTCGGCCGCGAGATGGTCGGCGACGGAGGCGCCTGGCGCGAAGTAGTGAACATGCCAGTCGTAGCCGTCGTGATCAGTGAGACGTGGCGTGGTGCCCGCGGCGGCGACCAGCTCGTTGATCAGTGCGGCGGCGGTCCGCGGATCCGACGCCGCGAAGATTCCGGCGAACCGCCCCCGGATCTTGCGCACGGCGGACAGGTCGAACTCGGACAGCACGCCGACGTCGCTGATCTCGTGCTTTCGTACGAAATCCGCGAGGGCGGAGACATCCGGCAGCGCGTCCGGAGTCGTGTCGTCCTCCGGTGCGGTGTTCACCAGTTCCACCACGGCATCGAGTGCACACCGGGTGTCGTGGGTGATCAGCACATTTCGCTCCCTGGCCTGTGGGTCGGGCGAGCGCCCGCCGATGCTGGCCGATGGTAGCCGCACCGGGCGGTCGGGCAACGGCCACTCGTGGACCGGATCCCCGGGCGTCCGACGCCGGGAGGCCGGGGGAGTCCCGCCCGCGGGCGCCGGGCGCACGCCGACGCCGCCCCACGGGAGGCCCGTGGCACGGCGTCGGCGCATGCCCTATTCGGTTGTCCTGGCCCGAGCCGTCTCCCCGAGTGGACGGCGCCGGGCAGCTCGGTGTGAGCCTCGCCCTAGCTCTCCGCCAGGATGTGCGAGAGCTCCTGATCGAGATCGAAGTGCCGGTGTTCCGTGCCAGGGGGCACGGCGGCGTCCGTCCGCTTCAGGAAGGACTCCAGGGCCCGCGCAGGGGCCTCGAGCAGGGCTTCGCCCTCAGGAGAGCTCAGGGCGATGCAGACGACGCCCTGACCGTGACTGCGCGACGGCCAGACACGGACGTCGCCGGTGCCCGTCGGCCGGTGCAGGCCCTCGGCGAGCAGGTCGCGGGCGAACACCCACTCGACGGTCTCCTCGGCACCGGTGTGGAAGGTGGCGTGCACGGCGTAGGGGTCGGCCGTGTCGTACCGCAGGCCTGCGGGGACAGGCAGGGAGGACTCGCTCGACACAACGAGGCGCAGGTGCAGCTCGCAGCTGACCGTGGTGTTCATAAGCGCCAGGGCCTTTCGCTCAGTGTGCGCTCGGGGATTCGCACGTCGGCGAAATCGACATGCCACCTACGGTGCCGTTGTAAACCCCTCTGAGTGTTTTGCGTGTCTTTACGTAACTCTTCCGGCCGACAGTGCGTTCGCCCGGTACCACCATTCCGGTGACCGGATTCTCTCGGGTAGGGTCAGGCTGTATGAACACGGGGAGTGACGAGTCGGGCGAGGCGGTCATGGCGGCGGAGAGGTCGAAGCCGGGCGGAGCGTCGGAGGAGCGGGAAGCCCAGGGGCTCGGCTCCAGGGCGCCCGAATTCGTCAAGGCGCGCCGCATGCTGCACCTGAGCTGGCAGGTCGGGGTCTTCGTGATCGGCCTCGCCGTGGTGGCCGCCGGCATCGTCATGCTGCCGCTGCCCGGTCCCGGCTGGGTGGTGATCTTCGGCGGCATGGCCATCTGGGCGACCGAGTTCGTCTGGGCGCAGCTGGTGCTCCGCTGGACCAAGCGCAAGGTCACCGAGGCGGCCCAGCGCGCGCTCGACCCGAAGGTCCGCCGCCGCAACATCACCCTGACCGCGATCGGCCTCGTGATCATCGCCGTCCTGACGGGTGTCTACCTGTGGAAGTTCGGCTTCGAGATGCCCTGGAAGATCAAGGACCAGTGATCCGCCGCGGAGCTGCGGGGGCGGCTCGGCCGTGGTCACGGCCACCCGCTGACATGGGGTAATGTTCTCTCTGCGTCCGGGCGATTAGCTCAGTGGGAGAGCGCTTCGTTCACACCGAAGAGGTCACTGGTTCGAACCCAGTATCGCCCACCCGGAACGTGGGGCCCCCGGCGGGGACCCCAGAGAGGCCCCCGGGGGGGGGTGGCC
>NZ_JBHWUW010000010.1:0-181759 GCF_042737245.1 Streptomyces sp. NPDC060002 | reverse complement strand
GGCTCCTTCAAGGAGCGGGGCCCTCGCCGTGTCGCAGGCTCAGCGAGCCGGGTGGCTCAGAAGCGGCGCGTGATCAGCGCTCGCTTCACCTCCTGGATCGCCTTCGTGACCTCGATACCGCGCGGGCAGGCGTCCGTGCAGTTGAACGTCGTACGGCAGCGCCAGACGCCGTCCTTGTCGTTCAGGATCTCCAGACGCTGCTCACCCGCCTCGTCACGCGAGTCGAAGATGAAGCGGTGGGCGTTCACGATCGCGGCCGGACCGAAGTACTGGCCGTCGTTCCAGAACACCGGGCAGGACGACGTGCAGGCCGCGCAGAGGATGCACTTCGTCGTGTCGTCGAACCGCTCGCGGTCCTCGGCGGTCTGGAAGCGCTCGCGCGTGGGCTCGTTCGTGTCCTTCGTGATGAGGAAGGGCATGACGTCCCGGTACGCCTGGAAGAACGGGTCCATGTCGACGACCAGGTCCTTCAGGACCGTCAGGCCCTTGATGGGCTCGACCGTGATCGGCTTCTCGGGGTTGATGTCCTTGATCAGCGTCTTGCACGCGAGGCGGTTCTTGCCGTTGATCCGCATCGCGTCCGAACCGCAGATGCCGTGCGCGCAGGAACGCCGGAAGGTCAGCGTGCCGTCGACGTCCCACTTGATCTTGTGGAGACCGTCGAGCACGCGCTCCTTCGGGTCGATCTCCAGCGTGAAGTCCTGCCAGACGGCCTCCGCCGAGACCTCCGGGTTGAACCGGCGGACCCGGAAGGTGACCGTGATGTACGGAGAGGCCGCGGACTCCGCCTCGACCTTGTCCAGAACGGGGGTTGCCATCAGTACTTACGCTCCATCGGCTGGTAGCGGGTCTGGACGACCGGCTTGTAGTCGAGTCGGATGGACTCGGTGCCGTCGTCGCCCACCTCGCGGTACGCCATGGTGTGGCGCATGAAGTTGACGTCGTCGCGGTTCGGGTAGTCCTCGCGGTAGTGACCGCCGCGGGACTCCTTGCGGGCCAGCGCCGACACCGCCATGACCTCGGCCAGGTCGAGCAGGTTGCCCAGCTCGATGGCCTCCAGCAGGTCCGTGTTGAACCGCCTGCCCTTGTCCTGGATCGAGATGTTCCGGTAGCGCTCGCGCAGCTCCCCGAGCTTCTCGACCGCCGTCTTGATCGTCTGCTCCGTGCGGAACACCATGACGTTCGCGTCCATGGTCTCCTGGAGCTCGCGGCGCAGCTCCGCCACCCGCTCGGTGCCGGTGGACGCGCGCAGGTGCTCCACCTGGTCGATCACCTGCTGCGCGGGGTTCTCCGGCAGCTCGACGTACTCCGCCTTCTGCGAGTACTCGGCGGCGGCGATGCCGGCCCGCTTGCCGAACACGTTGATGTCCAGCAGCGAGTTCGTGCCCAGGCGGTTCGCGCCGTGCACCGACACGCAGGCGACCTCGCCGGCCGCGTACAGGCCCGGGACGACCGTCGTGTTGTCGCTCAGGACCTCACCCGAGACGTTCGTCGGGATGCCGCCCATCGCGTAGTGCGCGGTGGGCTGGATCGGGATCGGGTCCGTGTACGGCTCGATGCCGAGGTACGTGCGCGCGAACTCCGTGATGTCCGGGAGCTTCGCGTCCAGCTGCTCCGGCGGGAGGTGCGTGAGGTCGAGGTAGACGTGGTCGCCCTCGGGGCCGCAGCCGCGGCCCTCACGGATCTCCGTGTAGATGGAGCGCGAGACGACGTCACGCGACGCGAGGTCCTTCATGACCGGCGCGTACTTCTCCATGAAGCGCTCGCCGTCCTTGTTGCGGAGGATGCCGCCCTCACCGCGGGCGCCCTCCGTCAGCAGGATGCCCATGCGCCAGATGCCGGTCGGGTGGAACTGGAAGAACTCCATGTCCTCCAGCGGCAGCCCGCGCCGGTACACGGCCGCCTGGCCGTCACCCGTCAGCGTGTGCGCGTTCGACGTCACCTTGAAGAACTTGCCGGTGCCGCCGGAGGCGTAGATCACGGCCTTCGCCTGGAAGACGTGGATCTCGCCGGTGGCCAGCTCGTACGCGATCACGCCCGCCGACCGCTGCACGCCGTCGACCTCGGTGAGCAGCTGGTCCAGGACGTAGAACTCGTTGAAGAACTCCACACCCTCCTTGACGCAGTTCTGGTACAGCGTCTGGAGGATCATGTGACCGGTGCGGTCGGCCGCGTAGCAGGACCGGCGGACCGGGGCCTCGCCGTGGTTGCGGCTGTGACCGCCGAAGCGGCGCTGGTCGATCGTGCCGTCGGGCGTCCGGTTGAACGGCAGGCCCATCTTCTCCAGGTCGAGGACGGAGTCGATGGCCTCCTTCGCCAGGATCTCTGCGGCGTCCTGGTCGACCAGGTAGTCACCGCCCTTGACCGTGTCGAAGGTGTGCCACTCCCAGTTGTCCTCCTCCACGTTGGCCAGCGCGGCGGCCATGCCGCCCTGCGCGGCGCCCGTGTGGGAGCGAGTGGGGTAGAGCTTGGTCAGCACGGCGGTGCGGCTGCGCTTCGTCGACTCGATCGCGGCGCGCATACCGGCGCCACCTGCGCCGACGATGACTGTGTCGTACTTATGGATCTTCATGAGTGTTTCTCTCAGTCCCTCGGTCCCGTGCGCCTAGCGGATGTTCGGGTCGAAGGTGAAGATCACCAGCGTGCCCAGCAGGATGGTGAACACCGTGGCGGTGTAGAGCAGGCCCTTCAGCCACAGCCGGGTGTTCGCGCGTTCCGCGTAGTCGTTGATGACCGTGCGCAGGCCGTTCGTCCCGTGCAGCATGGCGAGCCAGAGCATCAGCAGGTCCCAGACCTGCCAGAACGGGGAGGCCCAGCGGCCGGCCACGAAGGCGAAGCCGATCTTGGAGACGCCGCCGTCCAGGACGAGCTGGATCAGCAGGTGGCCCAGGACCAGGACGACCAGCACGACGCCGGACAGGCGCATGAACAGCCAGGCGCCCATCTCGAAGTTGCCCCGGGTGGACCGCGGGGTCTTCTTGGTGCGCTGGCGCGGGGGCTCGATGAAGGGCGCGGGGTTGTCCACGTCGTAGACGGAGCCGCCCTCGACGGGGCCGATTCCGGCCGCGGTGGTTTCAGTGGTGGCCATCGGTCTCAGCTCCCGAACAGTTCACGAGCGGCGTGGCCGAGCACGGGGTAGATCGCCCCGAGCATCAGCAGCAGCCACAGACCCACGACACTCCAGAGCATCTGCTTCTGGTAGCGCGGGCCCTTCGACCAGAAGTCGACGGCGATGACGCGCAGGCCGTTGAGCGCGTGGAAGAGGATGGCGGCGACGAGGCCGTACTCCAGCAGCGCCACGACCGGCGTCTTGTAGGTGGCTACGACCTTGTCGTAGTCCTCGGGGGAGACACGCACGAGGGCGGTGTCCAGCACGTGAACGAACAGGAAGAAGAAGATGAGGACGCCGGTGACTCGATGAGCCACCCAGGACCACATTCCTTCCCGGCCGCGGTACAGCGTTCCAGCCGGCACGGAAGAACCCTCCGGGAGCGGGGATTGGGGCCTGCCGGCTTGGGTTGTCGGACGGGCCCGGCCGGGTACGGTCCACCGGCCCCCAGCATCGTAGCGAGGCACCGGCGCTCGGCTTACGTCGGGCCTACCTGTGTGATCAAAGTGGCACGCGGATGGGTGAGCGTTGCGGCATCTGGGGTGAGGTGTCCTGTTTGGGTGCCGGATGCGGCGCCGTGGTGGCGGGGCGCGCCCCGCGGCGGAGCCGCGCATGTCACTGCCCCGGTCCCTCAGGCGAGCTGCATCAGCCGTTGCCTTGCGAGTCTCCGCAGCTCCTCTGCCGCCACTACCCGTTCGTCCTCGGGATCGTTTGTCAATCGTGACCGGATGCCCGCCAGGACGTAGTCCGGGGACTCCGCCTGGGGGACACCGTCGAGGCAGATGACGAACGCATGTCCGAATCTGGCCTCGTAGGCCGCGTGGGCCGCGTTCAACGCCATGTGCGCCGCTCCGTAGGCGTCCTCCGGCAGGCCGGGCAGGCACTCCGCCGCCAGGGCCTCCGTCAGATCGCCCGGACTCAGGTCGTACGCGGCCTCGTCGGAGGCGGCCAGGAGGGCGTCGAGCGTCGGATACGGGCGGTGGTCGGCGATACGCCGGGCCCAGCGCAGGCTGCGGAGGCAGGCGAGGAGCGTGCGGTGCGCCTCGTCGGCGGCGGCGGTGTTGAAACCGTCCAGCCGAGGTGCGGGTGAGGTCCGGGTCTGTGCCGGTATGGCGAGGCAGCCGGAGAGAGGGGGGAGACGGTGCGCAGGCAGCGTGGATCCTCGCGTCACGTGTGATGTGGCAGGGGATGCGGTGAAAGGTGTGTCGACACGTTATCGAGAGCGGTCAGGACGTGTCTGACCGATGACTGAATTTCACCCGAACGAGAGAGTTTCGGAACGTGTCGTGGACTCCGTCACGCCGGGCTCGGCGCGCTGCGGTCGGCCGGGAGTCGTACGGTTGGCGGAGTGAGCAGGCACAGGCATCGGCGCCGGGCGCCGCAGAGGAAGCCGCACCAGCAGGTCGTGGCACGGTCACTGATGGCAGGTGGGCTGGTCGCCGCGCTCGGTGTCGGGCTCGGCGTGTGGGCCTCGTCGGACGACGGCGGCACGACACCGGCCGGATCGGCCGCCTCCCGGCAGGCCGCCGCGAGGACGCCCGGCGCCGGTGACACCGGCGCCGCCGCCGCGCAGGCCGCCACCCCGACGCCCAGCCGCTCCTACGCCCTCTCCACCACCCCCCGCACCATCCCCGCCGTCGGCGCCCACACCCCGGCGCGCGGCCCGGGGTGGAAGCCGCAGTCCACCCGCCGGGTGGTGGTGAGCGACGCCGGCCTCGCCGACGAGGGCCGGCTGGTCGCCGGTGAGCTGGGACTGACGTACGCCGGGGAGAAGGACGACGTGCGCGCCGGTGACCTGCGGCTGGCGCTCAACGACGACGAGGGCGCGAACCCGGAGTCGTACACCATGACCGTGCGCGGCGGGCGGGTCACCATCAGCGCGCCCTCCGACGCCGGGGTCTTCTACGGCACCCGCACCCTCAAGCAGGAGGTGCACGCCGGCGGTACCGCGCCTGAGGGCGTCGTACGCGACCAGCCGGCCAAGCCGCAGCGCGGGTTCACGCTGGACATCGCGCGCAAGCACTTCACCGCGGCCTGGATCGAGGACCGGGTGCGCGAGCTCGGCGACCTCAAGTACAACCAGCTCGGCCTGCACTTCTCCGACGACCAGGCTTTCCGCATCGAGTCCTCCAGCCACCCGGAGATCGTCTCCAGCCTTCACCTCACCAAGGCCGAGGTGAAGAAGATCGTCGCCCTCGCCGCGAGCCGCCACATCACCGTCGTGCCCGAGATCGACTCACCCGGGCACCTGGGCGCCGTCCTCGCCGCCCACCCCGAGCTCCAGCTGCGCAACGCGAGCGGGGTGGCGACCCGCGGGGCGATCGACATCTCCAAGGAGGACTCCGCGAGCCTCCTCGACGACCTGCTGGACGAGTACGCCGACGTATTCCCCGGCGGCTACTGGCACCTCGGCGGCGACGAGTACCAGGCCCTGACGGTGTCCAGCCCGGCGGCCTCCTACCCCCAGCTCGCCGCCGCGGCGACGGCCCGGTACGGCTCCGGCGCGGGCGTCGCCGACCTCACCACCGGCTGGCTCAACGACCGCGCCGACACCGTCCGCGCCCACGACCGCACCATGCGGGTGTGGAACGACGGCTTCTTCCGCGGTACGTCGGTCAAGCCGGCCTCCGACCTCGTGGTCGCCTACTGGACGGGCAAGGAGATCGGTGCGCGGCCGCCGGTCGAGTACCTGAGCGCGGGGCGCAAGCTGCTCAACTACAACGACGAGTACCTGTACTACGTCCTCGGCGAGCCGAACGACTTCGCCTACCCGACCGGGAAGCGGATCTACGAGCAGTGGACCCCGCGGGTGCTGCGCGGCACGACGCCGGTGGCCGCGAAGTACGACGCCCAGATCCTCGGCGGCTCCTTCTCGGTGTGGTGCGACCTCGCCGACTCGCAGACGCAGGACCAGGTCGCGGCCGGCATCCGGATGCCGCTGCGGGCCACCTCGCAGAAGCTGTGGGACGCCGGGACGCCACCGCTGACCTGGACACAGTTCACGGCGCTGGCGAACAGGCTCGGTTGATTTCCGGTGGACTCGCGGCGCCGGTGAACCGTAACCTCGCATGCTGCCGTGCATGAGGCTCTGGGGAGAGCCCGGCGCGGCCTTCACATTCACGGACGTCGGGGGATCTCATGCTGCGCTCACCTGTCATGCTCGCGCGGGCGGCCGCCGCGCTGCTCGGCCTCGTCATCGCCGCCGACCTGTTCGCCCTGTGGGCGGACTTCGTCATGTTCGACGTCACGGCCGACATCGCCGACGGCTCGCTCGGTGAAGCGGACCGGGCGCGGCACGCCGACCGGCTCTTCGACTGGGCCGGCTATGCCCAGACCGTGGCTCTGCTCGCCTGCGTCGTCGTGTTCCTGTGCTGGTTCCACCGGGTGCGGGTCAACGCCGAGGTGTTCCGGCCGGACGGGCACAGCAAGTCACGCGGCTGGGCGGTCGGCGCCTGGTTCACGCCGATCGTGAACCTCTGGTACCCGCGCCGGATCGCCCTGGACATCTGGGACGCCAGCAGCCCCGGCACCCCCTGGTACCGGCCCAGGCCGCACGGGCTGGTCAACGCCTGGTGGGCGATGTGGATCGTCTCGCTCCTCGCCGACCGGGCGGGCTTCCAGTCGTACCGCAAGGCCGGGACGGCCGCGGAGATCTACGACGCCATGATCCAGGTGATCTCCGCGGACATGCTCGACATCGTCGCGGCCGCCCTGGCGATCGCCTTCGTCCTGCGGCTGACGGGGATGCAGAACGAGAAGGCGCTGCGGGGCCCCGGAGCGGTACCGCCGCCGGTCGGCGCCGTCGGCGGGATCGGCGGCGCGGGTGGAGCCGGTGGCCTCGGCGGGGTTGGCTGAAAAACCCTGCTGTGATACTCCTGGCCTGTCGCACGCAGTAAGGGGAAGTGCGGGCTCCGTAAGGTCGGTGCCCTGGCGAGGGGGGCATGGATGAGCCTGGTGGAACTGATCGCGCAGGCCGACGAACGCGGGCTGGCTGCGAGCGGGCTGGCTTGTTTGGACCGGTGCATACCCCTGCTCGGGGGTGACGACGAGATCCTGCGCCCGCTGTGGGGGAACCTCACGGAGGACTCCGACGCCGCCGGCTGGGGTGAGCTGCTGGAACAGGCCCGCGGCAAGCTGGCGTCCGCGGCGGAGGAAGGCGACAAGGCCGAACTCCTCGCCCGCCGGATGCTGGCCGCCGCCCCCGACGACCGCTCCGCCGCCGGGATACGGCTCTGGGCCGACGCCTGCTCCGTCGCCTCGCTCCAGATCCACCGCCTCCTCGACCCGGCCGAGGACCCGTCCTCGGTCGACTCCCGCAGGGAAGGCCGTACGGAGGGCATGCCGCCCCTCGCCGCCGCCGAACTGCGCCGCCAGGTCGCCGTCCTGGAGGTGCTCGCCGGTCACGGCGCGGGCGGACTGCGCCGGGCCCTCGAGGTTTCCACGGAGGGGCGCCGGGTGCTGCGCGCGGTGGTCTCGCGACGGGCTCGTGGACGCAGGTGAGCGGAGTGCGGGGGAGGTGGGTCGGTCCTGCGCCGGTCTCGCGAAGGCCCCGAATATGAGTGACGTAACCCGCTCCGACCTCGCTCTTCCTGATGTGACGCGTAGGACGACCGACCAGAGCGACCAGCCGCCCCGCCCCTCCGCCGCCGCGAAGCCCGTGCGCTGGGCGGCGGAGGCGGTGGCCGCCGTGCCCGATGCCATCCGGCCCCACCTCGACCACTCGGCGCCGAGCCTGTGGCGTGTCGACCGCATGATCGAGGAACTGCGGCGCGAGGGCTCGCCGTACAACGCCGTGGCGAATGTGCTGCGCGGACTCGGCGCCTACGCGGGCGAGGTGATCGTCCGGCAGACCGGCGCCGAGTGGTGGGGCTCCGCCGGCGACCACTGGGTCCGCACCCCCGACGGCCGCCTCTGGGAACCCCTCGACGAGGCCCGCCGCTGCTTCGGCGGCCACGGTTCGCTGCGGCTGCTGTGCCGGGACGCGATGCGGGGGAGGCGGTAGCCGGACGCGGCGCCCGGCGGCCCGACCGCGCGCTGTGACACTTCCGCGCGGCCCGGCGCTGATGACCGTGAGGGCGTGGCCGCGTTCGGACCCGGTGTCCGACGGGGGAGTCGCGCGCCGGAACGAACTCCGCACGAACGAGGACAGTCTTGGGCCAGGGAGGGGAACCCCGGCGCGCGCAGGCGTACGACGGGGAACTGGGCGCGGCCGTGACGCGGGCCCAGGAGGGCGACGAGGCCGCGTTCGCCGTGGCGTACCGGCTCGTGCAGCCGGGACTGCTCGGCTACCTGCGCGGGATCGTCGGCGACGACGCCGAGGACGTGGCCTCCGACGCCTGGCTGGAGATCGCCCGGGACCTTGGGCGGTTCAAGGGCGACGGCGCGGGGTTCCGCGGCTGGACCGCGACCATCGCCCGGCACCGGGCCCTCGACCATCTGCGCCGGCTGCGGGTCCGGCCCCGCTCCGCGGTACTGGACCAGGACGTCGTCCTCGACCTGGCCGGCCCGCACAGCACCCACGACGAGGCGCTGGAGTCGCTCTCCACCGGGCACGCCCTGGAACTGGTGCGCGGGCTGCCGCGCGACCAGGCCGAGGCGGTGCTGCTGCGGGTGGTCGTGGGGCTGGACGGCCCCGCCGCGGCCCGCGTCCTCGGCAAGCGCCCCGGCGCCGTCCGTACGGCCGCGCACCGGGGCTTGAAACGGCTGGCCCGCCAGCTCGGCGCCGCCGGCGAGGGCGAAGGTGTGACGGATGGCGGCCCCCGAACGCTGGGGGAGTCGACATGAACGGCGAGGGCCGCGGACCGTATGGATCAGTGGCGGGCCCGGCCACCAGGTCGAACGGCCTGATCGGACGGACGGGACAGAGGCGGAAACGGACATGGGTGAACGGCTGAACGACGGCGCGGACCACAGCCGTCGGCACACACACCCCGCAAACGCCGCCGACGACTCCCCAGCTGCCGCTGCCGCTGCTGCCGCCGCTGCTGCCGCCGCCGAAGACGACTTCGCCGCGGCCGCCGCCGCCGCCGCCGCGGCCGACGCCGACGCTGCGGCCGAAGCCGAAGCCGAAGCCGAAGCCGACGCCGCCGCTGCGGCCGAAGCCGAAGCCGCCGATTCCGCCGCCGACCATTCCGCCCCCGCCGACTCCGCTGCCGTTGCCGACTACTCCGCCCCCGCGGACGACGCCAGCGCCGACGCCACCACCTCCATTGCCGACGACTCCGTTGCCGCCGGCGACGCCGATGCCACCGCCGACGACTCCGTTGCCGCCGGCGACGCCGATGCCACCGGCGACGCCGATGCCACCGCCGACGCCGAGGCGCCGGGCCCGGCGGTGCCGGGGCTGGAGTCGCTGCTCGCCCAAGCCCTTTTGCCCCAGGACCCGCGCGGGCCCGGCGACCGCCCAAACGTCGGGACGGACGCAGGGCCGGGCGACGGCAGCGACGGCGAGCGGCGGGCCGTCGACGCCTTCCGGGCCGCTCGGGACGCGGGTGCGCACAAGGCCCGTACCCGGCGCCGCGACGACTGGCGGCCCCGGGCCCGGCGGCACACGGCCCGCTCGCTGCGGGTCACGCTCTCCGTGCTGGTCGCCGGCCTCACGCTGGGCGGGGTCGCGTTCGCGGCCGTCGGGTCCTCCCCGGACGGCGTCGCCGACGGCGCCGGGCGTCCCGGACCGTCGACGACCGGGTCCGGGGCCCGGTCCGCCGACCCCGTTTCCGTGACCCCGCGGCCGGACGGCGCAGCCGACGGGGACCGTCCCGTGAGCGCCGAGGACACCGACGCGCACTGCCGTGCGTACGAGAAGTCCCGGGGGCGCGGCAAGGCGATGGACTCCACGGCCTGGCAGCGGCTCGTGACGGCGGCGGGCGGCGAGGAGAACGTCGTGGCGTACTGCGCGGCAGAGGGGGCGGCATCTGCATCGGCATCCGCATCTGCATCGGCAGGGGGCGGGGGCGGGGGCGGATCGAAGATGGAGAAGACTCCGAAGCCCACCAAGGCTCCGAAGCCCACCAAGGCTCCGAAGCCCGGCAAGACCCAGAAGACGGGCAAGACCCAGAAGGCTGAGACGGCTCCGAAAGCCGGGAAGTCGCCCGAGGCCGGGAAGTCGCCCGAGGCCGAGTAGAGCGTCGAGGGCGGGGCCAAGGGGCAGTAACCGGTTGCCGCCAAAGCAACGGCCGAGGCCGCCACCCCCCACAGGAGAGGCCCCGGCCGTCGCGCGGCACGGGCCGCGCGGCGGCCCGTACTCCCTACAGCGCCATGAGTGCGTTTTCTGTCACACCCGGACTCCACCCGCCCGCGTCACGAGTTAGTTGCATGTTCTACGGACATGGACGTGCGGCGGTTTCAGGTCGTAACGTGCCTTTCGCGCCGGACGGCCAAGCGGCAGACCACCGCAACGACCTGCGGTCCAGAAAACCGTGAATCATCGACCGAGGAACCACGACGTGGGGGACGACGCGGAGCTGACAGCCGCGGTGCTCGCGGCACAGAACGGGGACGAGACCGCGTTCCGGACTGTGTACCGCACGGTGCACCCGCGGCTGCTCGGGTACGTACGGACGCTCGTGGGCGACCTCGACGCCGAGGACGTTTCCTCCGAGGCCTGGCTCCAGATAGCCCGGGACCTGGAGCGGTTCAGCGGCGACGCGGACCGCTTCCGCGGCTGGGCCGCCCGGATCGCCCGCAACCGCGCGCTGGACCACGTACGCATGCGCGGCCGGCGCCCGGCGACGGTCGCCGACGAGACCGAACTGACCGGCCGGGCAGCCGAGTCCGACACCGCGGGCGAGGCCATGGAGGCGCTGGCCACCGGCCGCACCCTGGCCCTCATAGCCCGGCTGCCGCAGGACCAGGCCGAGGCCGTCGTGCTGCGGGTCGTCATGGGCCTGGACGCCAAGACGGCCGCCGAGACGCTCGGCAAACGGCCCGGCGCCGTACGCACGGCCGCGCACCGCGGCCTGAAGAAGCTCGCCGAACTGCTCAGCGAGGACGCGGCGACGGCCGGCGGAGTCGACGCGCTGCCGGCTCAGCGAGAACCGCGCTCGCGCGCGGTGACGTCCGCTGGTGTGACGCATACGCGCGCGCGGACGCAGAAGGACATGTGATGGCCGACAAGCGGAACAGGTGGCTCGACCGAGAAGCGGCGGAGCGTCTGCTGCGCGGTGAGTCGCCGGACAACGCTGTCCCCGCTGTCGACGCCGCGGCCCGGGAAGAGGCCGAGCGGCTCGCCCGGACCCTCGCCGCGCTCTCGGCGCTCGCCGCGCCGGCCGCCGAGCCCCTGCCCGCCGACGAGGAACTCCCCGGTGAGGCCGCGGCCCTGGCCGCCTTCCGCAAGGCCCACGCGGACCGCGCCGACCTCGCGGGACGTGCCGGTCTCGCCATGGGTGCTCCCGGACTCGACGGTGGGACCACGGCGGCTGTCGCCGGTCGGCCCCGCGCCACGCCCGCCGCCGACGCCGGACTGGTGCGCATCGGCGGACGTGTCCCGCAGGCCGGACGTCCGGCCCGGTGGAGCCGGCCCGCACGGCTGGGGCTGGCCGCCGCGCTGGCCGCCGGGATGGTGGGCGGGATCGCGGCCGGGACCGGTGTACTGCCGACCCCGTTCGACGGCGCCGAGCCTGCCCGTCCCGTGGCGTCCGTGCCGGCCCCCGTGGCCCCGGACGAACGCCCGCTCGCCTCACCCACGCCGGACGCCTCGGGCGGTGACGCGGCCCCGGCGACACCGGACGGCGGTACGGGCGCCACCGGCCGCGAGGACGCCGGGAGCGTGAAGACGGACGGCGCCCCGTCGGCCACCCCGGACCCCCACGGCACCTGGCCGACCGGCGTGCCCTCGTCCTGCCGCGAGCTGAGTGCCGGCCGCACCCTGGACACCGAGCGCCGCCAGAGCCTGGAGCACCTCGCGGGCGGCCCGACGCGTGTGGCGAAGTACTGCGCGGGCGTCCTCGGCGGCACCGCCGCCGGAAACTCCCGAGGTGACGACCGTGCCCCGAACGGCACGGCCGGCCGGGACTCCGGAAAGAACCAGAGCGACCGCGGAGGCCGTGGAGGCGCCGCGGGCGACGAGTCCGGGTCGGGCGACAAGGGCGGTTCCGACGACGACGGCGACGACGACGGTGGACGTGACGGTGATCGTGATCGGAGCCGTGGCCACGGTGGCCGTGGCGAGGGCCATGGCGGCGGTGGCCACCGCAGTGAGGGCGACGGCGACGGCCGGGACGGCAGCGGCTCCGGCGACTCGGGCGGCTCCGGTCACTCCGGTCACTCCGGCGGAAGCTCCTCCTCTCACCGCCGCTGACCTGCGGGTTCGATGATCACCGAAGTTTTTTCGCGAGAGGTGTGACGTTTTCGGCGGCCGGAGCGCAGTAAGAAGTGAGCCGACTGGTCATCGGCCCTTGCACAGAGCCGGGGTTCCCCCCGTACTTCCGGCTCGTGCGCTCGGCGCGGGCGGGACACGTTCCCCCGGTCCCGCTCGCGCCCCAAACTCCTCTCTCCTCTCCGCCTCCTCCCGCGCTCTCGCGCCACCGCGCTCACCAGGACACGACGACCTTGTCGCCGTTCCTCACCTGCGCGAAGAGACTCGCGATCGCCGTCTCGTCCCGTACGTTGACGCACCCGTGCGAGGCTCCCGCGTAGCCGCGGGCGGCGAAGTCGGCCGAGTAGTGCACCGCCTGCCCGCCGCTGAAGAACATCGCGTACGGCATCGGTGAGTGGTAGAGCGTGGACACATGGTGGCGGGACTTCCAGTAGACGTGGAACACGCCTTCCCGGGTGGGCGTGTACTGCGAGCCGAAGCGGACCGACACCGTCGTCAGGGTCCGGCCGTCGACCATCCAGCGCAGGGTCCTCGTCGTCTTGTCGATGCACAGCACCCGCCCGGACAGGCACCGGGGGTCGGGCGCGGCGGCCGGCCGGCCGCCCATCGGATACAGCTCCCACTCCCCGGGTTCGTGCGTCATCCCCAGCAGCCGCTGCCAGGTGACGGTGTCCGTCCTCCCGGTCGCCGGCAGCCCGCGCTTGCCCTGGAAGCCCTTCACGGCCTGCTCGGTGCGTTCGCCGTACGTTCCCGTGGGGCCCTCGGACAGCCAGGCGACCTGGCGCAGCCGGGCCTGGAGCTCACGGACGTCGCGTCCCTCGTCGCCGCGCGACCACAGGACGGCGGGAGGCGGAGCAGTGGTGGCCGGGGCGCCGGTGGCCGGAGCGCTCGGCCTGTCGTCGGTGGTGCTCCGGGCCGGGGACGACGCCGAGGCCGTCCGGCCGATGTCGGCGGGGGCGGGCGAGCGCGCCGCTCCGTCCGCGTCCGGGGTCTGCACGCTACAGCCGCACACCGTCATCAGAGCCGCCGTGCCGGCCAGGACGGCGATCGATCTCCGCATCCGCATGCCTGGGATGTTCCCCCCGGATGACGCCTCGCGAACGGACCGGCATCGTGGTGACCGGCACCGCGCACAGTCTTGTGAGGAAGGTCCCAGCGTGGTCCTCTGCACGGGGTGCGCGAGCGCCGATACAGTCCGTCGGACGGTCGGACCGTACCGGCGGGTAACCGGCGGACGGTCGGCAGGCGACCGGCAAGTGACCCGAGTGGTCGAAGCAGCGGGTATTGCTCAGCGGGAGGCATCACACCCATGGCGCGTGAGTCGGAGTCCGGACTGCCCATCGAGCCGGTGTACGGGCCGGATGACCTGGCGGGCTGGGACCCGGCCGAGCAGCTGGGCGAACCGGGCGAGTACCCCTTCACCCGGGGCGTCTACCCGTCGATGTACACCGGCCGCCCCTGGACCATGCGCCAGTACGCGGGCTTCGGCACGGCGGTGGAGTCCAACGCCCGCTACCAGCAGCTGATCGCCAACGGCACGATGGGCCTGTCGGTCGCCTTCGACCTGCCCACCCAGATGGGCCACGACTCGGACGCCCCGATCGCGAGCGGCGAGGTCGGCAAGGTGGGCGTGGCGATCGACTCGGTCGAGGACATGCGGGTGCTGTTCGGCGGGATCCCGCTGGACAAGGTGTCGACGTCGATGACCATCAACGCCCCGGCGGCCCTGCTGCTGCTCATGTACCAGCTGGTCGGCGAGGAGCAGGGCGTCCCGGCCGACAAGCTCACGGGCACGATCCAGAACGACGTGCTGAAGGAGTACATCGCGCGGGGCACGTACATCTTCCCGCCGAAGCCCTCGCTCCGGCTGATCGCCGACATCTTCAAGTACTGCAAGGCCGAGATCCCGAAGTGGAACACGATCTCGATCTCCGGCTACCACATGGCGGAGGCGGGCGCGTCCCCGGCGCAGGAGATCGCCTTCACCCTGGCGGACGGCATCGAGTACGTCCGTACGGCCGTCGCGGCCGGCATGGACGTGGACGACTTCGCGCCCCGCCTGTCCTTCTTCTTCGTGGCCCGTACGACGATCCTCGAAGAGGTCGCGAAGTTCCGCGCCGCGCGCCGGATCTGGGCGCGGGTGATGCGGGAGGAGTTCGGCGCGAAGAACCCCAAGTCGCTGATGCTCCGCTTCCACACGCAGACGGCCGGGGTCCAGCTGACGGCCCAGCAGCCGGAGGTGAACCTGGTCCGGGTCGCCGTCCAGGGCCTGGCCGCGGTCCTCGGCGGCACCCAGTCCCTGCACACGAACTCCTTCGACGAGGCGATCGCGCTCCCCACGGACAAGAGCGCGCGCCTCGCCCTGCGCACCCAGCAGGTGCTGGCCTACGAGACGGACGTGACCGCGACCGTCGACCCCTTCGCGGGCTCCTACGTCGTCGAGAAGATGACCGACGACGTCGAGGCGGCGGCCGTCGCGCTCATGCGGAAGGTCGAGGACCTCGGCGGCGCGGTGTCGGCCATCGAGCACGGCTTCCAGAAGAGCGAGATCGAGCGCAGCGCGTACCGGATCGCCCAGGAGACGGACTCGGGCGAGCGGGTCGTGGTCGGCGTCAACCGCTACCAGCTCGACGCGGAGGAGCCCTACGAGCCGCTCCGTGTCGACCCGGCGATCGAGGCCCAGCAGGCCGACCGCCTCGCGAAGCTGCGGGCGGGGCGCGACCAGGCGGCGGTGGACGCCGCGCTGGACGCCCTGAAGACGGCGGCCGAGGGCGAGGACAACGTCCTCTACCCGATGAAGGACGCGCTGCGGGCGCGCGCGACGGTGGGCGAGGTGTGCAACGCCCTCCGGGGGGTCTGGGGGACGTACGTGCCGTCGGATGCGTTCTGAGCTGCAGGCCAGGCCAGGCCAGGCCGTCCCGTCCCCGTCCTCGGGTCCGTCGGTGTCGCTCCCGGGCTCTCCGTCGAGCCCTCCTCGACGGCGACGGCGACGGCTACGGCTACGGCTAGAGGCCGACCCGTGCGCGGTAGGTCCCGAGTCCGTCCTCCGTGGCGCCCGCCCAGCCCACATAGCCGTCCGGGCGGACCAGGAACACCCCGGAATCCAGGGTCAGCAGGGTCCAGTCCGGGCCCCTGAGCCGGTCGAAGAGGCGGACGCCGTCGACCGTCAGGTCCGGGACGCGGTCGCCGGCGGACAGCGGACCGGGGTTCTCCCGGGTCTCCTCGCTCAGTGACGAGTGCCGGTAGTTCAGGCCGAGCTGCCGGGTCGCGGCACCCCGCTTCGCCTCGTCGCGGTGGATCGCGGTGGAGAGGCCGAGTACGTGCTCGGCGATGGGGCGGCGCTCCTCGTCGTAGGTGTCCAGCAGAGCTGTCGGCGCCCGCCCGCTCAGGACCGCGCCCAGTTTCCAGCCCAGGTTGTACGCGTCCTGGACGCTGGTGTTCAGGCCCTGGCCGCCGGCCGGGGAGTGCACGTGCGCCGCATCGCCGGCCAGGAAGATCCGTCCCTCGCGGAAGCGGTCCGCCAGGGCGGCGCGCGGGCGGAAGTCGGACGTCCAGAAGACCTCCGTCACCGCCTCGGGCCCGAGGTGGGTGCGCTGGGCGACCAGCTCGCGGACGCCGTCCGGGGACAGATCCGGATCCGTCCCCCCGGGAAGCCGTGCCACCAGCTGGAACCGGTCCGTCCCGGCCAGGGGGCACAGCGCCAGGAAGCCCGAGTCCGGCCCGCTCGGCGGGAACAGGTGCCACCACGTCCGGTCCAGGCCGGGGATCCGCACGTCCGCCACCAGGGTCGGGTCCGGGTCGAGCGTCTCGCCCGTCATCCTGATGCCCAGCGCGCGGCGCACCGCCGAGCGGCCGCCGTCCGCGGCGACGGCGTACCGGGCGCGGACCGGCCGGCCGGAGGCGAAGTGCGCCGTCACGCCGTCCTCGTCCTGCTCGAGCCGCACCACCTCACGGCCGAAGGCCACGGCTTGGCCCAGCTCCGTCAGCCGGGCCAGCAGGATCTCCTGGTTGCGCCACTGCGGGATCATCCACGGGCCGGTGAAGCGGGAGCCCTCCTCGCCGTCCTCCGCCGGGTCGAACATCGAGTGCTCGCCGGCCTGCTCACCGTCCGCCCAGACCATGCCCACCGGGTACGCGCCGCCGGCGGCGAGGATCTCGTCGAGGACGCCGAGATCCTCGTACACCTCCATCGTGCGCGGCTGGAGGCCCTTGCCGCGTGAGCCGGGGGCGAGGGTCTCGCCCCGTTCCACCACCAGCGCGGCCACTCCGCGCCGGGCCAGGTCGATGCCGAGGGCGAGGCCGGTGGGGCCCGCGCCGACGATCAGGACGTCCACGTCCACGTCCACCTGCGCCGTCACGTCCATGGGAGTGTTCATGAGGCCGTCTCCTTAACGCTGTTAAGTGCTGTCGTTCACGAGAGTGGCCTTAACGGCGTTAAGCTGTCAAGTGTGAGTACCGAACGACGCGCCCCCCTCGACCGCAAGCGGGTCGCGGACACCGCGCTCAGGCTGCTCGACGAGGCGGGTCTCGACGGGCTGACCCTGCGTGCCATCGCCAGGGAGCTGGACGTCAAGGCGCCCGCCCTGTACTGGCACTTCAAGGACAAGCAGGCCCTGCTGGACGAGATGGCGACCGAGATGTACCGGCGGATGGTCGCGGGCATCGCGCTCGACCCCGCCGACACCTGGCAGGACCGGACGCGCAAGGCCAACCACGGGCTGCGCGCGGCGCTGCTCGCCTACCGCGACGGCGCGAAGGTCTTCAGCGGCTCCCGCTTCACCGGCACCGACCACGCCGTGCAGATGGAGGAGAACCTGCGCCTGTTCACGGCCGCCGGCTTCACCCTCGCCGACGCCGTACGCGCCTCGTCGACCGCGTACGCGTTCACCGTCGGGTTCGTCACCGAGGAACAGGGCGTGCACCCGCGGCCGGACGAGCGGCGCGAGGGATTCGACGTCGGGGAACGCGCCCGGCTGCTCGCCGAGTTCCCGCTGTCGGCGAAGGCGGGCGCGGAGATCTTCCAGGACTACGACCGGCAGTTCGAGGAAGGCCTGGAGATCGTCGTGGCCGGAATCGCCGCACGCTACGGCGTCCCGTAGCCGAACGCGGGCCGCCCGGGGCGCGGGCGGGGAACGTATGTCGATTCACCGCATTGCACCACTCATCGCGCGTTCGAGTCGCGTTCACATCCTGCCCATAGCTTCGCCGAATGCCTGACATATCCAGCCGGGTGCAGGAGTCCCGCGTGCCCCGTCAGCGGGGTGGCGCCGCACTCGTCTCTTATGTACTGCCCGTCTTCGACGAACAGGACGGGATCCGCCACTTCCACGAGGAACTCGTGGCGGCACTGCGCGAACGCCCGCAGTACACCTATGAGTTGGTGTACGTCGACGACGGCTCCGCCGACGGCACGTCACTCATCCTGGAAGACATCGCGAAGAACGACCGGCGCGTCCGGGTCGTCGACTTCGCGCGCAACTTCGGCCACCAGATGGCCATCACGGCCGGAATCGACGAGGCACGCGGCGACGCCGTGATCGTCATGGACACCGACCTCCAGGATCCGCCGAAGGTCAGCCTCCGGCTGATCGACGCCTGGCGGGACGGCGCGGAGATCGTGCACGCCCGTCGGCGCAGCCGTCAGGACACGCTCTTCAAGCGGGCCACCGCGCACGCCTACTACCGGCTGCTGCGGTCCTCCACCGATGTGGACATCCCGCTGGACACCGGCGACTTCCGGCTCATGGACCGACGCGCCGCCGACGAGCTGCGACGCTTCAGGGAGCGCAGCCGGTTCGTGCGCGGCATGGTCGCCTCGATGGGCTTCCGGCAGAGCGAGGTGTACTTCGACCGCGACGAGCGGTTCGCCGGCGAGACCAAGTACCCGCTGCGCAAGATGGCGCGCCTCGCCGTCGACGGCCTGACCGGCTTCTCCACCGCCCCCCTGCGGATGATCACCAAGCTGGGCTTCGCGGTGCTCGCGCTCTCCCTGATCGGCATCTGCTACGCGCTCGGCATGAAGGTGCTGCGGCCCGAGATCACGGTCTCCGGCTGGACGATGCTGATGGTCGTCGTGCTGTTCATGGGCGGTGTGCAGATGCTGTCGCTCGGCGTGCTGGGCAGCTATGTCGGACGCACCTACAACGAGGTGCAGGGCCGGCCCCTGTACACCGTGCGGCAGGTCATCTCGCACGACTCGGAGGCCGCCGGCGACGGCACCGGCCATGGCGACTGAGGACATGGTGCGGGCCGGCGCCCCTACGGGCACCGAAGCCCCGGCGGGCGGCGACACCCCGCAGGGCGCCGGCGCCCGCACCCGCGACCTCCGGCAGCTGATCACCTACGCGCTGGTCGGCGGCAGCGGCGTCCTCCTCGACCTGGGCGCGTTCCTGCTGCTCTACAACGTGGCCGGCCTGCACGAGCAGGTGGCCAACGTGCTCTCCACCAGCCTCGGCATCACCAACAACTTCGTCCTGAACGCCCTGTTCACCTTCGGCAGGCGCGACCGGCTGCTGCTGCGCTACCTGCGCTTCTACGCCGTCGGCCTGACCGGTGTCGCCCTGACGTTCGTGCTGCTCGCGGTGTTCTCCCGGGGGCTCGGCGCCGATCCGAACCTGGTGAAGGCCGGCTCGCTGCCGCTGGTGCTGGTCTTCCAGTTCGCGCTCAACAGAAAGTGGAGTTTCGCATGAACCTCGGCGTCATCGGCGCGGGAGCGACCGGCCTCACCGCCGCGTACGACGCGGTCAAGCAGGGCCACGCGGTCACCGTCCTGGAGGCCGCCGACGAACTCGGCGGACTCGCCGCGTCGATCCCCGTCGGGGGAGTGCCGCTGGAGCGCTACTACCACCACATCTTCCGCAGCGACCGCCAGATGACCGAGCTCATCGAGGAGCTGGGCCTGGGCGGCGACCTGCGCTTCCACAAGACGACGACCGGGGTGTTCCGGGGCGGGAAGACGCATCCCTTCAGCACACCGCTGGAGATGCTGACCTCCCCGCTGTACGGACTGCCCGCCGGCGTCCGCTTCGGTCTGTCCTCGGCGTGGCTGAAGGTCGTGCGCGACGGGGAGCGGTTCACCGACCGCACCGCCCTGAGCTGGCTGAACAAGTGGGCCGGGCGGCGCGCCACCGAGGCCGTCTGGGAGCCGCTGCTGCGCGGGAAGTTCGGCGAGCGCGCCGACCAGGTGTCCATGGCCTGGCTGTGGGCGCGCGTCCACTGCCGCACCTTCGAACTCGGCTATCTGGACGGCGGGTTCGAGCGGGTGTACGCGACGCTCGCCGACCGGATCGCCGAGCGCGGCGGCAAGGTCGAGTTCGGCAAGCGGATGGAGACGATACGTCAGGACGGCGGCGACGGGCAGGTCACCGTGCGTACCGCCGACGGCGCCTCGTACGCCTTCGACCATCTGATCGTCACCACCGCGCAGCCCGCCTTCGCCAAGGCCGCCGACGCGCCGGCCGACGACGCGGTCTGGCGCAACCAGTACCTGGGCGCGACCTGCTTCGTCCTGGAACTGGACCGCAGCGCCATCCCGTACTACTGGCTCAACATCAACGAGCCCGACTTCCCCTTCCTGGCGGTCGTCGAGCACACGCAGATGATCGATCCGGCCGTGTACGGGGGCCGCCACATCCTCTACGTGGGCAACTACGTCGAGCGGGACGACTGGCGCTTCACCACCGAGCCGGCCGAGCTGCTGGAGCGGTTCCTGCCGTGGCTGCAGCGGGTGAACCCCGAGTTCGACCGCTCCTGGATCCAGGACTGGCACTTCTCGCGGGCGCCGTTCGCCCAGCCCGTGGTCACACCCGGTTACAAGGCGCTGATCCCCGGCCACGAGACCCATCTCAGCGGGGTGACGCTCGCGACGATGGCGCAGATCTACCCGCAGGACCGGGGACAGAGCTACGCGGTCGAGCTGGGCCACAAGGCGGCGCGCATCGCGGGCGTCGCCTGACCTGCGGAGGCCCCCTGAGAAGCGGGCCTCCGAGAACGAACTCCAGAGAACAGGCCCCGGCGGAGAGTAGTGATCGTCGCAACACCCCAGCTCAAGGGGTGCGATGTTCGAGATCCGCCAGGCCCGGACCGTGCCTCAGCGGCGCGCGGTGCACACCACGAGCTGCTGGTTCACCGGCTTGGGGCACTTGTACGCCCCGCGGATGTCGGCGGCGATCCGCGGGTCGATCACGCCCAGCGACAGCCAGCTGGGCTGGTAGACGGCGTAGGCGGCCGGGTGCTCCTGCGTGATGCAGCGCACGTTCTCCCGGGCCGACTCGAGCGAGGGCACCTCGGTGAGCTGCTTGGGCACGTTGAAGAACGTGGGGAAGGGGTACCGGCAGGCGGTGGGATGGCCGATGTAGTAAGCCTGCTGGCCGAAGCTCAGGTAGAGCACGGGTACGCCGTCCGGGAGTTCGGCGTCCACCTGCTCGGCGGCCGCCTGCGCCGACCGGGCCTGCGCCTTGAGTTCGGCGTTGGTCGTGACGATCTGCCCCTCGATCACCCGGACCCCGGACAGCGGCCACACGGTCGCGGCCAGGCACACGACGAGCGCGAGGACCGGCAGGGCGACCGGAACACGGAGGGCGCGCGGACGCGGGGCCCGCACCCACAGCAGGTCCACCACGCCGGCGAGGAGGGCCACGGCCGAGGCGAGCCACGCGACGACCGCCGCGTCGACGTCCGTACGGACGAGGGCGAGCAGCGGGGCCAGCGCCCCGTACAGGAGGGCGAGCACGGTGAGGCACAGCGGAGGCCGGCCGTGGGCGCCGTACCAGCGGCCGATCGCGAGCGCGGTCAGGGCCGCGGCCACCACCGGCAGGCTCTCGCCGTGGTAGGCGAACCAGTTGCCCTGGTAGACCACGACGGCCAGACCGACGACGAGGAGCAGCAGCGTGACGAGCACGGCCTCGGCGCGCTGCCTACGCGACGGGAGGGTGGCGGCGAACAGCAGCAGCGCGCCGGGCAGCAGCGCGAGCACCGGCGTCAGCGCGATCCGGTCGCCCAGGTAGTCGGCGGTCCGCAGCAGCAGGTCCGGGACGACGACCGGCTCGTTGCCCAGCGCATGCGCGTTGATGTACGGCATGTCGCGCAGCCACTGGAGCTCGCGAGAGCCCGCCCAGGCGCTGAGCGCGAACAGCAGGCCGGTGCCGACGGCGGTCGCGGCGGCGAGCAGCAGGCCCCGTACCCGGTCCACGGCGAAGACCACGAGGAGCGCCATCGCGGCGGTGCCCGCGGTGGAGTACTTCATCAGCACGGCGAGACCGAGCGGCAGCGCGGCGAGCGCGGCGGCCCGCCATCGGCTGCGGACGCCGAGCGCGGCGGCGACGGCGGCCGTCGCGAGGACGATCGCGAACCACTCCGGCTGCAGGTAGTCGATGACGGGCGCGAAGGCCGGCGTGAGGGCGGTCAGGCCCGAGACGAGCAGCGCGTCCCGCTCGGGCATACGGCGGCGCAGGGCCCGGTGCAGCAGCAGACCGGCGGCCGCGCACAGGGCGATGCCGATGAGCCGCAGGAGGGCCTCGCGCACCGCGTTCGATCCGCCGGTGACGGAGTCCAGACCGTCGAGCAACCAGCGGTAGAAGAAGGGCCGGTGGGCGAATATCTCGGAGGGGGACAGCCCGCTCGCCCCCGTCGTCCGCAGGGCGGCGAGTACATAGCGGATATCGAGAAAGACGCCGGCGGTGAGGGTCGTCCAGATCAGCAGCGCGGCGGTGGTGATGGCGGTGGTCCACCCCGCGGGAGAGGTGAGGCGCAGCCGACGCGAAGCCGGTCCGTGCGGGCTCTGCCCGCGCTGCGCGGTGGGCGGAGGCGAGGTGGATATGTCGGTCACGTGCGCGAACGTAGCATCGAATTCGGCGAGAATACGGGGTGATGAAAAGGGGGAGGGGGCGGCTCACCCGTTCTTCATCTGCCATTTCCCGACCCGATCCGGATGTCACGGCGAATTCACCTGGGTGTCGGCGACGGGACATGCGAAGGCTGATCCTACTTTCTTAGGATCACTTGACTTTCCGCTGAGAATTCAGGTGCGCACACGTGGCCAACACACCGATCCTGTCCGTCGTCGTCCCCTGCTACAACATCGAGTCGTATCTGCCCGAGACCGTGACCAGCCTGGTCAACAATGCCCGGGACGACTTCGAGTTCATCTTCGTCGAGGACAGATCCACCAAGGACAGGACCTACGAGGCGCTCCTCGCGCTGACGGAGCGGCTCGGGAACAGCCGGGTGATCCGGCACGAGCGGAACGGTGGACTGGCGACCGCGCGCAACACCGGTATCGACGTCGCGGAAGGCCGCTACCTCACCTTCCTCGACGGCGACGACTGGCTGGCGCCGGGCTATCTGGCCCAGCTGGTGGACGTCGCCGAGCGGTTCGACGTCGACTTCGTGCGCACCGACCATGTACAGGTCACCGGTCTCGAGAGGGCCGTCCACCGGGCGCCCGAGGGCCGCCGTCACACCCCGCTCGACCCGCGCACCTCGATCCTCCCCGTCGACGACACCACGATGGTCGACTACCCGTACGCCTGGGCCGGCGTCTACCACCGCCGCCTCCTCGACCGGGGCATGCTCCGCTTCCACGACGGACTGCGCACCGCCGAGGACCGGCCGTGGATCTGGGACCTGCACCGCAGGGCGGAGTCCTACGTCGTGGCCAGCCTGCACGGGGTCTTCTACCGCCGGGGCATCGCCAGTTCGCTCACCCAGATCGGCGACGTGCGCCAGCTGGACTTCTTCCGCTCCTTCGACCTCGTCCTCGCCGAGCTCGCCGACGACCCCGAGGCGGACCGGCTGCGCGCGAAGGCGCTGCGCAACTTCTGCGTCGTCATCGCCCACCAGCTTCTCGACCGGCGCCGGTTCGAACGCAGAGTGGCCGCGAAGCTGAAGCGGCTGGCCGCCGAGGTGCTGGGCGCGATGAGCGAGGAGGAACTGAGCGAGGCCGTGGTGGGGATGGGCGAGGAACGCGTACAGGTGCTGCGCCGGGTGCGCGGCGGTATGAAGGGCGTGGCGGCATGATCCAGATATTCTGCTCGGCCACCCAGTACGCGGCCGCGACCGTCACCGCCGCGATCCGCGCCGGCCGGTTCGGCCCGCGCGAGGGCGTCCGCCGCATCCTCGTCGTCAGCAACACCGCCGCCGCGCCGGAGGTCGGCACCCCGCTGGACCGGATGCCCGGCTTCGAGAAGCTGCGCCCCGAGTTCGACCAGGTGTACTCCTGGAACGAGTTCATCTCCCCGCACCACCCGGCCGGCTGGTCGCCGCGCGCCCAGGACACCCGGCTCTGGGAGAAGGCCGTACGCCTCGCCTGGGACCTGGGCGACGAACCGGTCGAGATCGCCTGCGAGTCCATCCAGGCCAACCCCTCCCGCGCGATCGCCGACATCTTCGCGGACAGCCCGATCCACGTCTACGCGGACGGCCTGATGAGCTACGGCCCCACCCGCAACCGCATCCCGCACGGCATGAGCAGCCGCATCACGCGTGTGCTCCACCTCGACCTGGTGCCCGGTCTGCGGCCGATGCTCCTGTCCGAGTACGGCGTCCCGCCCGAGGCCGTCCCGGGCGAGGCGATGGTCGACGTCCTCGCGCGGATCGGCGAGGCCGGCGCGGGCCTGCTCGCCGAGCGGCTCCCGGCCGGCCACCCCGCCACCGCCGTACTCCTCGGTCAGTACCTCTCCGCGATCGACCTGATCACCCAGGACGAGGAGGAGCGGCTGCATGTGCGCATGCTGCGCGCCGCCGCCCGCGCGGGTCACGACGACGTGCTGTTCAAGCCGCACCCGAGCGCGCCCGCCGTCTACAGCGAGTCCCTGGAGGCGGCCGCCGGGGAACTCGGCGTGCGGCTCACCGTGCTGAACGAACCCATCCTCGCCGAGACGGTCTTCGCCCACCTGAAGCCGAAGCTCGTCATCGGCTGCTTCTCCACGGCCCTGATGACCGCCGCCGCCTTCTACGGCATCCCCGTAGCCCGGGTCGGCACGGAGCTGCTCCTGGACCGCATCACACCGTACGAGAACAGCAACCGCGTCCCGCTCACGATCATCGACGTGGCGCTGCCCGACGCGGAGCACGCGGAGCTCGGCGCCCCTCTCGAACTCGCGGGGGCGGCCGAGGAGCTGACACCTCTGATCCGGGCCGTGGGGTACTGCATGCAGTCCCGCAAGCACCACAGCCTGCGCGCCGAGGCGGTCGCCTGGCTCGCCGCGCATCTCGCCGAAGGGTCCCCGTACCAGCGCTACTTCAAGCGCCGCCGCCTCACGAGCCTCCGTCTCCCCGGCGGCGGCCCGATCCGAGCCGAGGCACTACGCCGCCACCCGGCGGTACGCCGAGCGGTACGCCGGATCCGGCAGACGGCGCGTTAGCGGGCGAGCGGGCGAGCGGGACGCGCAGCGCCCCGCTCAGGGGTGCGGGGCACTGCGCGTCCCGCGGCTCCGCCGCCTGGGCGCGACCAGCCACGACGGCGCGGCAGACGACGGACGGCGCAGCGCGGCGCCGCCGGACGCTCGACCGCTCAGGCCCGCCGCACGGCAAGAGCCCGCTTCAGACGGGGACCGAACGGCTTCTCCACGAACCGGTGGAGAAGCCAGGCGATCCCGAGCATCGACAGCACCGTCGTGCCGAACGTCAGCCACGCGTTCAGACCGAACTCGCGGTACAGCACCCGGATGAAGAACCAGCCCAGGTGCTCGTGGATCAGGTAGAAGGGGTACGTCAGCGCCCCGGCCACCGTGAGCCAGCGCCAGTTCGCCCGGCTCGTCCAGCCCAGGGCCACCGCGGCGACGGCGACGAAGGCGACGAGGACGATCAGCTGGATGACGTACGCGCTGCGGTGGAACTGGCCCTGCGGGCCGGGGTGCCACAGGGCCGTGACCGAGTAGCGCTGGCCGAGCAGGAAGCTGAAGCCGACGATGCCCCACAGCAGCAGGTCGTTGCCGAAGCGGTGGATCAGGTAGAAGGCCAGACCGCCGATGAAGTACGGGGCGTGGTCACGCATCACCAGCTCGTCGGTCAGCGGATTGTCGGCGACCCGGGCGAAGACGCCGGCCAGCGTCCACAGGCAGCAGAACATCACCACCCTGCGGTAGGTGACGCCCCGCCAGACCACGAACAGGGCGAACAGGGCGTAGAAGCGCACCTCCACCCAGAGCGTCCAGTCCACCCCCAGCACCCGGGGCACGCCCATCGGCTGCTGGAGCATGGTGAGGTTGGTGAGGATCTCGTCCGAGCGCAGCGGCGCGGCCACCACCGGCAGAATCAGGCCCGCGGCGGTGACCAGGACGATCGCCGCCCAGTACGCCGGGTACAGCCGGGCCACCCGGGAGCGGAAGAAGTCCCCCGTGCTCCGGCCCCAGCTGCTCATGCAGATCACGAACCCGCTGATCAGGAAGAAGAACTGCACGCCCAGGCTGCCGTAGGTGGCGAACTGCGACAGTGTCGGGAACTTCTGGCCGGGGGACTGGTGCCAGGACTGCGCGACCTCGCCGTTCTTGCCGGCGTAGTGGTAGAAGCAGACCATCAGGGCCGCCAGCAGGCGTAGCCCGTCCAGGGCGCGTAGCCGGCTCTCCGCCCGGGGCCGGACCGGAGCCCGGTCGGGGACGAGAAGGTTCAGCCGGAGTGCCGGTGTCGGTGCCGGGGCCGGTGCCGCCGCCTGGTCAGCCGCGCTCATCCTGGGACCTTCCGTGGGAGTCGGGAGATGTGTTCAGTCGTGTGTGACGGTCAAGTCCGTTGTCTCGACGACGGAACGCTATGTATCTCCGACAAGTCGGGGATGAGTGACGGCTGACTCACCGGCGGCGCAGGAATGACGATCGGATGAACAGCTGTCCCGTTATGTCCGGTATCCGGTTGTCGGGCCACCGCCGCGCCGGAGGGTGACTGCCGCTACCGCTTGCCGGCCACCCGCTTCAGGGCCCGTGCCCGGCGCGCCAGGCGGCGGACGGTCGCGTTGCGCGGGATGAAGGCGAGCTGGTTCGGGATGGCGCCGGGGAGGGCCAGCGCCGCCAGGCGCCGGCGCTTGAAGTAGCGCCAGGTGTGCGGGTCGAGGTGGGTGGAGAGGTAGCGCTCCGCCTCGCCCAGCAGCCCCGGGTAGATCCTGGGCTGCATCGCGAAGCCGACGGCCTTGAGGAGCATGGCCAGTTCGTCCACCCGCTCCGCCGACGGCATCGCCCACGACTCCACCGCCCGTCTGTCCGCCAGGTCCGGCAGCAGCAGGTCGACGATGGTGAGCGGCACCCGGTTGCTGTTCTGGTACGGCGCGAGCCTGGCCAGCACGGTGTCGGTGCCGACCCGGGCGACCGGGAGGCCGTACAGACCGGCGGCGGTGAGCAGCGCGGTGGAGAAGCAGCCCACGACGAGGGCGGGCCGCAGCCGCTGGTAGGCCACCTCCGCGAGGACGGGCCGGTCGAGAAGGACGAGTTCGGCGCCCAGCTTCCTCGCCTCGTCCTCCAGCAGCCGGGACCAGCGGGCGGGCGCCACGGGGTGCGGCTTGAAGACGAGCCTGCGGTGTCCGAGCGCCACGGCGCCGCGCACCATGCCCCGGTGCAGTTCCTCCTCCTCGGCGTCGTCGATGATGCCCAGCGCCGACAGGTACTGCCCCAGCAGCAGCGCCGGTCGCTCCTCGGCTGCGGGCAACCCGGTCTCGTCCTCGGCGAGCTCGCCCAGCACCTTCAGGAACGCCTCGGACGGCACCAGCACCGGCGGCACGCCGAACTCGGTGAGCAGCAGCGGGGTGAGGCCCGGCACCAGATCGAGGTGCAGCAGCCGGCCGACCCGGGTGCCGACCAGCGGGTCGATCTTGTCGCGGGTGGGGCCGTAGCTCATCAGGCCGTCGGCGTAGGCGTCGACGGGCGCTCCGGTGAACAACTGGCACAGCGCCAGCGCCGGGTTGACCTGGATGGACTCCACGGCCAGGTGGACCTCGTCGTCACCGAGGTCCCACAGCAGCCGTGCGTACCGCTCCCACATCGGGATGTCGTCCGCGCGGGGGCCCCAGCCGCCGGGGTGGAAGGGGGCGATGGTCTCGTTCCAGGACAGCACCTCGTCGAAGCGCTCACGGATCCGGGCGAAGCCCGGCATGGCGTCGACGGACGGTGTGATCTCCGGGTTGACCGCGTTGTTGGTGACGAGCAGCAGCCGGCGGTCGGTCGGTTCGAAGAGCCCGGCGTCGAGGGCCGCGGCCAGGGTCGCGGCGCCGTACAGGGTCGAGACGCAGAAGATCCGGGTCGTGCGAGGCATCAGAGGGCCACCGTCCGTGCCGCCACCGGCCTGCGCCGTACCCGCCGCAGCGCACTCGCCCGCTGTACGTCCATCGAGTCCATGACCTCCGCGAGCACGTCCTGCGGCATTCGCTTCAGGGCGGCGGCGCACAGGGAGCGCAGTTTCCGTGCCACGGCGGGTTCGAACCTTTCGATCGAGCCGAGGTGATGCGTCATGATCGCGCAGTAGGTGCGCACCGCCTTGGGCAGCAGCTTCGCGCCCTCGGGGTCCCGCGCCGTCTCTTCGAGCACCTGGTCGAAGGCGCGGATGAAGTCCAGTTGCCGTACGTCGCCGATCTGGGTGAGGGAAGAGGCCACCCCGCGCCGGTAGTAGACGCCCAGCAGTCCCACCACGGCGAAGGTGTCCGCCTCCCGGTGGAGTTTCCAGATCCAGGGCCGGTCCTCGGCCGTCCGCAGCCCGTCGGTGAAGTGCAGCAGTCCGCGGTCGACGAGACGGCGGTGGTAGATACCGGCCCAGGCGTAGGCGTAGTCCACCGAAGTGGACCGGTCGGCGGGCAGGATCGCCTCCCGCGGGTTCATCACCGTCCCGCGCCGGCCGTGCGGCACGCGGTGGATGCTGCGGGCCCGCGCGGTGCACTGCACGTGGTCGGTGCGGACGAAGTCGCAGCCGAGTTCCTCTATGGAGGCGAGGAGCCGAGGGAGGTATCCGGGCGCCAGCCAGTCGTCGCCGTCGAGGAAAGTCAGATAATCGCCGCGCGCCTTGTCGATGCCGGTGTTTCTCGCGGTCGCCAGCCCTCCGTTCTTTTCGTGTCCGACCAACACCGCGCCCGGCAGTTCTCGCTCCGCACGCCTGAGGATGTCCGAGGTCGCGTCGGTCGAGCAGTCGTCGACCAGAATGAACTCGAAGTCCTCGCGTGCGTTCGAACGCAGGCTCGTAAGGGTGTCGGGCGCGTATTGCTGAACGTTGTAGAACGGCACGATCACGGAAAGCTTGGGCACCCGCGAAACCTTAGAAGGGCCCCCGGCGGCACAACTTGCCGGTGTGGATACGCGGGGTGAACTCGATGTGTCGGAATGGTGCACCCCCTGCGCTTTCGCGTAATTGGCGGGCCAGTTCGACGTTCGGTGGCCCGCTGTTAACTCTTTGTTGAGGGGTGATTGGGCCAAGCCTGGCTTTTGCTTTCTAGCGTCTTGGCTGTGCCAGCAAGTACTGCCAACCCCCCACGGATCGCCGTCCTCGCGGACTCCGACACCCGATGGAAATGGGGTGCGCTGACCGCCACGCGGATCGCGCCCTCCATGGAAACCGGAGCCGGGAGCCGGGCGCAAGCCGCCCCCGTCCTGGACGGATTCCTGCTGCGCGGCCGGGCCACCCCCACCCCCCGCCAACTGGCCGAGGTCGGCGTGCACGCCGACTCGCTGACCGAGGTCACCGCGCTCGAGTTCCTGCGCGCCATGACGCGGACGTCGTACGACGTCCTCGTCCTCGCCCTGGTCGGCGGTGGCGTCCAGGCGGTCCTGCACGGCCTGAAGCGGATCTGGGAGGGGCGGACGGAACGCCCCGTCGTCGTCACCGGCTATGTCGGCGTCGTCTACGAGAAGCTCGCCGACGGCCTGCTGCTGCGGCACGGCGCCGACCTCGTCCTCGCCAACTCCCGCCAGGACGCGGAGCGTTTCCGCGCCGTGTACGAGGGGGTGGGCGCCGACGCCTCGTCGGTGACCGAAGTGGCCCTGCCGTTCCTGGGCGGCGCCCCGTACACGGGCGAACACGACCCCTACACCGTCGTGTTCGCCGCGCAGCCCTCGGTACCGGAGAACCGCAGGGACCGCGCGTACCTGCTCGACCGGCTGGTGCGGCACGCGCGGCTGCACCCGGAGCGGGAGGTGCTGCTGAAGCTCCGCTCCAAGCCGGGCGAGCACACCACCCACATCGAGGAGCTGCCCTACCAGAAGCTGGCGCAGAAGCTCGATCCACCGCCCAACTTCCGCCTGGTGTACGGGAACATGGGCGAAGTCCTCGACCGCACCGACCTCATGGTCACGGTCAGTTCGACGGCCGCCCTGGAGTCCCTGCACCGCCGGGTCCCCACGGTCGTGCTCACCGACCTCGGGGTGCGCGAGGCGCTCGGCAACCACCACTTCGTCGGCTCCGGCTGCCTCGCCTCGTGGGACCAGCTCGACGCCGGGCACCGGCCCGCCCCCGACGAGGAGTGGGTGGCCCGCCAGGGCGTCGCCGTCGGGGGTACCTCCTGCGGGGCAGGCGCGTACACGACGGCCTTCGACGCGGCACGCGAGCGGGTCGTCACGTTGCTCGACGGCCCGGGCGGCCTTCCGCCCCTCACCCCGTACTACACGCCCGCCACCGCGCCGGGCTATCTGCCCGGCATCCTCGCCCGCCACCACCTCGGCCCCGACGGCAGCCCGCTGCCCGGCGCCCCGGCCACCGACAGGGAGCCGGGCCCGGTCCGGCAGATCGTGCGCCGGGCGGCGCGCGGCGCCTACCGGCACGGCGTGCAGCGGGTGGCCCCGGTCATCCGGCGGATGGGGGAGCTGTGACCCGTCAAGGAGAGAAACCCATGTCCGACTCACCATCCGGGGTACGCCGTGTGCTCGCGGTGATCCCCGCGCGCGGCGGCTCCAAGGGCGTGCCCGCGAAGAACCTCGCCCCGGTGGGCGGCGTACCGCTCGTCACCCGTGCGGTCCGCGAGTGCCGGGCGACCCGCCTCGTGACGGACGTCGTCGTCTCCACCGACGACCACGCCATCGCGGCGGCGGCACGGGAGGCGGGCGCGGAGGTCGTGCTGCGGCCGGCCGCCATCGCCGGCGACACCGCGACCTCCGAGGCGGCCGTCCTGCACGCCCTGGACGCCCACGAGGCGCTGCACGGCTCCCCGGTCGACGCCGTCCTGCTCGTGCAGTGCACCAGCCCCTTCCTCGTCCGCGACGACATCGACGGGGTCGCCGCGGCCGTCGTCGAGCAGGGTGCCGACACCGCGGTGACGGTGGCCCCGTTCCACGGCTTCGTCTGGCGCGACGGCCACGGCGACGGCCACGGCGACGGCCACGGCGACGGCCACGGCGACGGCCACGGCGACGGCCACGGCGACGGCGACGGAGCCGGAGCGGGGGACGCCGACGGGGGCCCCGGCCCGGCCGGCGGCTTCGGCGTCAACCACGACAAGGCCTTCCGCCCCCGCCGCCAGGACCGCCCCCAGGACCTCCTGGAGACCGGCGCCGCCTACGCCATGGAGACCGACGGCTTCCGTGCCCACGGCCACCGCTTCTTCGGCCGCACGGAACTCGTCCGCACCGACCCCGCCCGGGTCCTGGAGATCGACGACCCGCACGACCTGTCCCGGGCAAGGGCGCTGGCCACCCTCTTCGACACGGACCGCCCCGGGTCCCTCCCGACCGCCGCCGACATCGACGCGGTGGTCCTCGACTTCGACGGCACCCAGACCGACGACCGGGTGCTGATCGACTCCGACGGACGGGAGTTCGTCTCCGTGCACCGCGGCGACGGCCTCGGCATCGCCGCCCTGCGCGGGTCGGGCCTGCGGATGCTGATCCTCTCGACCGAACAGAACCCGGTCGTCGCCGCCCGGGCCCGGAAACTGAGGCTCCCGGTCCTGCACGGCATCGACCGCAAGGACCTCGCGCTCAAGCAGTGGTGCGAGGAACAGGGCATCGCGCCGGAGCGCGTGCTCTACGTCGGCAACGACGTCAACGACCTCCCCTGCTTCGCCCTCGTCGGCTGGCCGGTGGCGGTCGCGAGCGCCCACGACGTCGTACGCGGCGCCGCACGCGCGGTCACCACCCTCCCCGGTGGCGACGGCGCGATCCGGGAGATCGCCGGCTGGATCCTCGGACCCTCTCTCGACACCCTCACCAGGTAAGGACATCTCCGCCATGAGCACCAATTCCCGTCTGCGCACCTTCGGTTCCCGCGAGGTCGGTCCCGGCAGGCCCGTCTACATCTGCGGCGAGATCGGCATCAACCACAACGGCGAGCTGGACAACGCCCTCAAGCTGATCGACGTGGCCGCCGAGGCCGGCTGCGACGCCGTGAAGTTCCAGAAGCGCACCCCCGAGATCTGCACCCCGCGCGACCAGTGGGACATCGAGCGCGACACCCCCTGGGGCCGGATGACCTACATCGACTACCGCCACCGCGTCGAGTTCGGCGAGGACGAGTACCGGCAGATCGACGAGTACTGCAAGGAGAAGGGCATCGCCTGGTTCGCGTCCCCGTGGGACACCGAGGCGGTCGCCTTCCTGGAGAAGTTCGACGTCCCCGCGCACAAGGTGGCGTCCGCCTCGCTGACGGACGACGAGCTGCTGCGCGCCCTGCGCTCCACCAACCGCCCCGTCATCCTCTCCACCGGCATGTCGACGCCCCGGCAGATCCGTCACGCCGTCGAGGTCCTCGGCAGCGACAACATCCTCATGTGCCACGCCACCTCGACCTACCCGGCGAAGGCCGAGGAGCTCAACCTCCGCGTGATCAACACGCTGGAGAAGGAGTACCCGAACGTCCCGATCGGCTACTCCGGCCACGAGACCGGCCTGCAGACCACCCTCGCCGCGGTCGCCCTCGGCGCCGCCTTCGTCGAGCGTCACATCACCCTCGACCGCGCGATGTGGGGCTCCGACCAGGCCGCCTCCGTCGAGCCCGGCGGCCTCACCCGCCTCGTCCGCGACATCCGCACCATCGAGGCCTCCCTCGGCGACGGCGTCAAGAAGGTCTACGACTCCGAGCTCGGCCCCATGAAGAAGCTGCGCCGCGTGTCGGGCGTCGTCGCGGCGGCGGAGATCGCGGCGGCGGCGGGCGAACCGGTCGCGGTGTGACCTGAATACCCCTCCGAGTGCCTTACGGGATGGTCGTCCGACGATGAGTCCTCGCGCCGGGAAGAACACCGGCCACACCCCCCACACCCTCGCCTTCGTCGAGAGTCCGGTGCAGCTCCTCAACGTCCTGGAGTGGGCG
The DNA here is from genome assembly GCF_042737245.1 of Streptomyces sp. NPDC060002. NCBI lineage: Bacteria > Bacillati > Actinomycetota > Actinomycetes > Kitasatosporales > Streptomycetaceae > Streptomyces > Streptomyces sp. NPDC060002. Next base: position 149,132 of record NZ_JBHWUW010000010.1, on the reverse strand, counting down.
CACGCCCGGGAACTCCACCCGCGAGAGGAGCCCGGCGCGGGGTTCACCCTCGTCGTCCTGTCCCCGACCGACCCGATGACCCGCGGCCAGCTGCGCCGCATGGCCGCGCTGGCCCGCCGGGAAGGGCACACGGTCCGCTGGGAGGAGGCCCGCGGCGGCGCCACGGCGCCCTTCCGCACGATCGGCGGCCTCGCCCCGCTGCTGCGGCGCGCGGAACGGATGGTGATGGGCGACCCGTTCTCCCGTTACGTCCAGCTGCTGCTGACCATCACCAGGGCGAGCGAGCTGGTCGTGGTGGACGACGGGACGGCGACGATGGAGTTCGTGGGCCAGCTGGCCCGCGGTGAACGCCTCGTGCGCTGGCACCGCAAGGGCGGCCGCACCGGCCCCCGTGACGTGCTCTTCGCCCCGGTGTCCGCCGCGGCCCGCCGCCGTCTGACGCCCAGCGCGGACCGCGGGGTCGAGGTCTTCTCCGCCATGCCCATGAAGGACGCCCCCGACGGCGTCACGATCACGTCCAACGTCTTCGCCTGGACCCGCGACCGCTTCGGCCCGCCGCGCGTGACGAAGACCGCGGACATGGTCGGCACCTCGCTGGTGGAGACCGGCGTGGTGGACGTCGACCGCTATCTGACGGCGGTCGGGACGCTGGCCGAGGCGCACGGCGCGACCCGCTACTTCGCCCACCGCCGGGAGAGCACGGAGAAACTCCACCGGCTGGCCGTCGAGACGGGCCTCGAGGTGGTCCGCCCGGACCTTCCGCTGGAACTGATCGCCCGCCGGGGCCCCATCGGCCGGACCGTCCTCAGCTTCCCGTCCACGGTCGTCCACACCCTGCCGCTGGCCCTGTCCGGCACCGACGTCCGGGTCGCGGTCTGCGACATCGACCCGGCCTGGCTGACGGAACACGCCTCGCCCAGAGCGCAGGGGTTCCTCTCCGGGGTGACGGGCACGGCGAAGGACGTACACCGGCTGGCCGCGGTGAGCGTGGTCTGAGGACGGCCGGGACCAGGGTGGCTACGAGCCGCCGCCTCGCGGGGGCGGCGGCTCCGCCTGTTCCTCCTCCCAACGGCCGAACCCGTCGAAGAAGCTTTCCTCGCGCTCGGCGTGCGCCCTGTCGCGCCACCGGGTGACCGCCCACAGCACGCCTGCGAGCAGGCAGGCCGTGAGGGCCGTCACCGCGAGACCGGTCAGCGCCAGCGCCACGATGCCCCTCGCCAGGACCCCGGGGATCCGGTCCTCGCCGCACCCGCACGTCATCGTCTCCATGAGGGCACCGTGCCCGCCCGGCCCCGGGTCGTCGCCCAGCGTGGCGCAACCGCTGCATGGAGGTGATGATTCCGGGATCGGTCCCGGTTCGTGGACAAACAGAGCGTTTCTCGAGCCGTCCGTGGTATCCGTGAAAGGAAGGAAGAAGTGTGGGTGCCGACCGAGAAGACCGGCGAGTGTACCCATCCACCACAGCAGCCATGCGCCGCGCGGCCAACTTTTCTTCGCCTAACGGGTTGAACTTTTGTTGATCGGGTCAGTTGACCGCCCCGGCGTCCTACCCTTCAGAGGGTGAAGCAACTGATGTCCCGAGAGTCCGAGGCCGATCCGTCAGGGGAAGACGTGCTCCCCGGTGCACTTCCGGGTGCGCTCCCCGGAGCCCTTCCCGGCACCTTGCCGGAGGCGCTGCGCGCAGAGCTCGTGGCCTTCCGCCGCGACATGCACATGCACCCCGAGCTCGGCAACCAGGAGTTCCGTACGACGGCCGCGATCAAGGCGCGCCTGGAGAAGGCGGGTCTGAAGCCGCGCGTACTCGCCGTAGGGACGGGCCTCATCTGTGACATCGGGACCGTGGGCGGAGGGGGCGCGGCGGGCGCCGGCGCCGACGGCGTTCCGGTCCTCGCGATGCGCGCCGACATCGACGCGCTGCCCATCCCGGACACGAAGACCGAGTGCGCGTACCGCTCGAAGGTGCCGGACCGCGCGCACGCCTGCGGGCACGACGTGCACACCACCGTCGTCCTCGGCGCCGGGCTCGTCCTCGCCGAGCTGCACCGGCAGGGCCGGCTCCCGCGGCCCGTGCGGCTGATCTTCCAGCCCGCCGAGGAGGTGCTGCCCGGCGGCGCCGCCGACGCCATCGAGGGCGGGGCGCTGGACGGGGTCGGGCGGATCATCGCCGTGCACTGCGACCCGCGGGTCGACGCGGGCAGGGTCGGGCTGCGCGAGGGCGCCATCACCTCGGCCTGCGACCGGCTGGAGATCTCGCTGGACGGGCCCGGCGGCCACACCGCCCGCCCGCACCTGACCACCGACCTCGTGACCGCGGTCGCCCGGGTCGTCACCGACGTGCCCGCGCTGGTCGGCCGCCGGGTCGACACCCGGGCCGGGCTGGCCGTCACCTGGGGCCGGATCGAGAGCGGGCACGCCCCGAACGTGATCCCGCAGCACGCCGAGCTCTCCGGGACCGTCCGCTGCCTGGACCTCGAGGCGTGGCGGCAGGCCCCGGACATCGTCGTCGCGGCGATCGACGAGGTCGCCAACCTGCACCGGGCCAAGTCGGAGATCAACTACGTGCGGGGTGTCCCGCCCGTCGTCAACGACGGCGACGTCGCCGGGCTGCTGCGGGACGCCATGGTCGCCCGCCGCGGCGAGGCGGGCGTGGAGAGCACCGAACAGAGCCTCGGTGGCGAGGACTTCTCCTGGTACCTCGAGCGGGTGCCCGGCGCGATGGCCCGGCTCGGGGTCCGTCCGCCCGGTGAGCGCACCGTGCGTGATCTGCACCAGGGCGACTTCGACGCGGACGAGTCGGCGATCACCGTCGGCGTGGAGCTCTTCACGGCTGCCGCGCTGCTGGACGCGGCGACCCGCGGCCACTGAGGGGAACCCCGCGAGGAGACCCGGGCGAAGGGGTGCCGGAAAGGCGCCCCTTCGTCCTCTTGTGTCACCCGCGCGTAACTCCGGGGGCGCGGTTGTAACCCGGCGTCGGCACGAATCGATAACGGCCCGGAGAAACCCCGTTCCCCTCCGCTTCTACGCGCGTTACTGTGCGCCGGAATCGCCACCGGGAAAGGCTTGTTGGGGAGCCCCACCTGAACGGCGCCACCAAGGGGAAAGCGGGCCGGTCACGGCGCCGTGGGGATGAAGGGGTGCTTGCAATGCGTCTGATATCTCGGAGGACGAGATTCTCCCGGGCCGCGGTGACCGTCGCGGTCGTCGCGCTCGCCGCCGCCGGCTGCGGCAAGTCCAGCACCGACTCCAAGTCGAGCGACTCGGAGTCCGGCAGCGGCACGTACTCGGGCAAGGGCATCGGTCTCGCGTACGACATCGGCGGCAAGGGTGACCAGTCGTTCAACGACGCCGCCTACGCCGGCTTCCAGAAGGCCGAGAAGGAATTCAAGATCGGCGGCCAGGACATCGAGCCGCAGGACGGCGAGTCCGACGCGGACAAGGTGCAGCGGCTGACCCAGCTCGCCCAGGCCGGCTACAACCCGGTGATCGGCGTCGGCTTCGCCTACGCGCCGGCCGTCAAGGAGGTCGCCGCCAAGTTCCCGAAGATCACCTTCGGGATCATCGACGACGAGCAGATCCAGGCGAAGAACGTCGCCGACATGGTCTTCCACGAGGAGCAGGCCTCGTACCTGGCCGGTGTCGCCGCCGCCAAGGCCACCAAGAAGGCGCACATCGGCTTCATCGGCGGCGTGGACATCCCGCTGATCCACAAGTTCGAGGCGGGTTACGTCCAGGGTGCCAAGTCGGTCAACCCGAACATCAAGGTCGAGTCGCAGTACCTGACCGAGACCGCCCAGGAAGGCGGCTTCTCCAGCCCCGACAAGGGCAAGGACGCGGCGAGCGGCCAGATCGAGGCGGGCGCCGACGTCATCTACCACGCGGCCGGTCTCTCCGGCCAGGGCGTGATCACCGAGGCCGCGGCCAAGAAGGTGTGGGCCCTCGGCGTCGACTCCGACCAGTACAGCCAGAGCGCGCTGGCGGCGTACAAGGACTACATCCTCGGCTCGGCGCTGAAGAACGTCGGCGGCGCGGTCTACGACCTCGTGAAGTCCGTCCACGCGGGCAAGCCGCTGTCCGGCGTGGTCCGCGGCAGCCTCTCCAACGACGGGGTCGGATTCGCCGACACCAACCCGAAGTACAAGGCGATGACGGACGTCGTCGCGGCCGTCGACAAGGCCAAGCAGGACATCATCGACGGCAAGATCACGGTAAACACCAAGTAACGGTCCGAACCCGTTCCGGCGGGCCCTTGCTACGCCCTTACGGGCGTCCTTGCAGCCCATACGCCCCTTGCCTCCCGCAAGGGGCGTACTGCTGTCCGTAACCTTGACCGCGACTGTGGCCACAGCTCGGTAACGGACCGGACAGAAGGGTTTTTCCGTCAGGTCTACGCGCGTTACGCTGCGGCGGAACCAGCGCCTGGTTTGGGCGCTTGCACAAAGGAGTGAAGTTCCATGCGCCGGGTGTCCCGAATCGCGGTTGCGGGTGTTGCCACCGCAGCTCTCGCCGTGACCGTTTCCGCTTGCGGAAGCTCCTCCACGTCGTCGTCCTCCTCCAGCAGCAGTGACAAGAACCTGGGCCTCGCGCTCGCGTACGACGTCGGCGGCAAGGGCGACCAGTCCTTCAACGACGCCGCCACGGCCGGCCTGGACAAGGCCGACAAGGAGTTCGGCTACAAGTCCACCGCGGTCGAGCCGCAGGACGGCGAGTCCGACGCGGACAAGGTGCAGCGCCTGGAGAGCCTCGCCAAGCAGGGCTACAACCCGGTGATCGGCGTCGGCTTCGCCTACGCGCCGGCCGTCAAGGAGGTCGCGGCCAAGTACCCGAAGACCACCTTCGGCATCGTCGACGACGAGCAGATCAAGGCCGACAACGTCGCCGACCTCGTCTTCCACGAGGAGCAGGCCTCCTACCTCGCCGGTGTCGCCGCCGCCAAGGCCACCAAGACCAACACCGTCGGCTTCGTCGGCGGCGTGGACGTTCCGCTGATCCACAAGTTCGAGGCCGGCTTCAAGCAGGGCGTCGAGGACACCAAGAAGGGCGTCACGGTCAAGTCGCAGTACCTGACCGAGACCGCCGCCGAGGGTGGCTTCTCCAGCCCCGACAAGGGTGAGAGCGCCGCCGAGGGCCAGATCGACGCCGGTGCGGACGTCGTCTACGCCGCCGCCGGTCTGTCCGGTCAGGGTGTCATCAAGGCCGCCAGCGCCCACAAGATCTGGGCCATCGGCGTCGACTCCGACCAGTACAAGCAGGACGCGCTGAAGGCGTACAAGGGCTCGATCCTCACCTCGGCCATGAAGAACGTCGAGGGCGCGGTGTACACGCTGGCCAAGTCCGTCAAGGACGGCAAGCCGGCGACCGGCGTCGTCCGCGGCAGCCTCGAGAACGGCGGCGTGAGCGTGTCGGACTCGAACCCGGAGTTCGCGAGCAACACCGCGATCCAGGACGCGATCAAGAAGGCCGAAGCGGGCATCAAGGACGGCACGATCACGGTGAAGACCTCCTGACCTTCCGTCAGGGGCCTTGGCCAAAGAAGCGCTGTAATGGCAGCGTTACGGCCACGGAACCGGGCGCGGGAAGGATGTCCTCCCCGCGCCCCGTTCGCGCGGCAGAATGCTCGGAACGGATCGAGACTTGATCGGGATCCCCACCAGGATCGATCAAGATCGACCTGATCCGGGCACTATTTAAAGCAGGGGCGCTACGCGCGTAGAGCGACCCCTTTTCCAAGGAGAGTGCGCCATCGACGCGTCCAGCAGCCCTCCGCTCACCGCACAGTCGACGATCGCGGTAGAGCTGGCGGGGATCACCAAGCGCTTCCCGGGTGTCGTCGCCAACCACGACATCCACCTCGCCGTCCGCACCGGCACCGTGCACGCCCTCGTCGGCGAGAACGGCGCCGGCAAGTCGACGCTGATGAAGATCCTCTACGGCATGCAGAAGCCGGACGAGGGCACCATCGCGGTCGACGGCGTGCAGGTGAGCTTCTCCAGCCCCGCCGACGCCATCGCACGCGGCATCGGCATGGTCCACCAGCACTTCATGCTGGCCGACAACCTGACCGTCCTGGAGAACGTGGTGCTGGGCAGCGAGAAGCTGTACGGCATCGGTGGCAACGCCCGTAAGAAGATCAAGGAGATCTCCGACCGCTACGGGCTCGGTGTGCGCCCCGACGCCCTGGTCGAGGACCTCGGTGTCGCCGACCGGCAGCGCGTGGAGATCCTCAAGGTCCTCTTCCGCGGCGCCAAGACCCTCATCCTCGACGAGCCGACCGCCGTGCTCGTCCCGCAGGAGGTCGACGCGCTCTTCGACAACCTGCGCGAGCTGAAGTCCGAGGGCCTGTCCGTCATCTTCATCTCCCACAAGCTGGGCGAGGTGCTGTCCGTCGCCGACGAGATCACGGTCATCCGGCGCGGTACGACCGTCGGCACGGCCGTCCCCGCCGAGACGACCCCGCGCCAGCTCGCCGAGATGATGGTCGGCAGCGAGCTGCCCACCCCGGAGACCGCCGAGTCCACGGTCACCGACAAGCCCGTCATCCAGGTCGCGAACCTCACCGTGTACGCCAGCGGCGGCGCCTCCCTGGGCATCGAGGCGGAGCCCACGGCCGGCGGGGTCAGCGGCATGATCTCGCCCGAGGTCGCTCTCGGCGGCGAGGTCAAGAAGGCCCTCGACGACGTCAGCTTCACCATCCACGCCGGTGAGGTCATGGGCATCGCCGGCGTCGAGGGCAACGGCCAGACCGAGCTGATCGACGCGCTGATCGGCACCAAGAACGCCGACTCCGGCAGCATCGCCTTCCTCGGCGAGGACATCACCCCCTGGAACACCCGCAAGCGGCGCGAGTCCGGCGTCGGCTACATCCCCGAGGACCGCCACCGCCAGGGCCTGCTCCTGGAGGCGCCCCTCTGGGAGAACCGCATCCTCGGCCATGTCACCGAGGCGCCCAACGCCAAGGGCTTCTGGCTGAACATCAAGGGCGCCCAGGCCGACACCCGCCGGATCGTCGAGGAGTACGACGTCCGCACCCCCGGCATCGACGTCACCGCCGCCTCGCTCTCCGGCGGCAACCAGCAGAAGCTGATCGTCGGCCGCGAGATGAGCCACAACCCGAAGTTCCTGATCGCCGCCCACCCCACCCGGGGTGTGGACGTCGGCGCGCAGGCCCAGATCTGGGACCGCATCCGCGAGGCCCGCCGCGAGGGCCTGGCCGTGCTGCTGATCTCCGCCGACCTCGACGAGCTCATCGGTCTGTCGGACACCCTGCGCGTGATCTACAACGGCACCCTGGTCGCGGACGCCGACCCCGCCACCATCACCCCGGAGGAGCTCGGCTCCGCCATGACCGGCGCCGCGTCCGGTCACCTGGAACACGTCGACGACGCGGAAACCAACGAGGAAGCTGCCGGTCCGGAGGACGAGGCCCGATGAAGAAGTTCGACAAGGAGCGCGTGCTCCTCGCGGTGGCCGGCCCGGTCATCGCGCTCGTCGCGGCGATCCTGCTGACCTCGGTCGTGCTGATCGCCTCGGGCAAGAGCCCGATCGAGCCGTACACGCTCATGCTGGAGCAGGCGGGTTACTCCGACGTCCAGGTCCTGATCGTCAACCAGGCCTCGATGTACTACGTCGCCGCCCTCGCGGTCGCCATCGGCTTCCGCATGAACCTGTTCAACATCGGCGTCGACGGCCAGTACCGGCTCGCCGCGATGATGACCGCCGTGGTCGGCGCGAACATCGCCCTGCCGTCCTTCCTCCAGATCCCGGTGCTGCTCCTGGTCGGCGTCCTCACCGGCGCCTTCTGGGCCGGTATCGCGGGCGTCCTGAAGGTCACCCGCGGGGTCAGCGAGGTCGTGGCGACGATCATGCTGAACGCGATCGCCACCAGCGTCATCGGCTACCTCACCCTCGACAACATCTGGGGCGTGCAGGTCGGCAACAACAACACCACCGGCATCATGAAGGACTCCGGCTGGGTGCCCGGCATCGACCTCGGCGCGGACGTCGGCGAGATCTACGGCCTGGTCTTCCTCGCCATCGCCCTCGGCATCGTCTACTGGATCGTCCTCAACCGCACCCGCTTCGGCTTCGACCTGCGCGCCACCGGCGAGTCCGAGACCGCCGCCGCGGCCTCCGGCGTCGACGCCAAGAAGATGGTCCTCACCGCGATGCTCATCTCCGGCGGCATCGCGGGCCTCTCCGGCCTGCCCCTGCTGCTCGGCGACGCCCACACCTACAGCCTGAGCTTCCCCACGGGTCTCGGCTTCACCGGCATCACCATCGCCCTGCTCGGCCGCAACAACCCGGTCGGCATCGCCTTCGCCGCGCTCCTGATCGCCTTCCTCGACAAGGCCTCTCCGGCCCTCGACTACGCGACCCCGGTGGCGTACGAGAAGGAGATCGCCACGATCATGCAGGGCCTCATCGTCTTCGCGGTCGTCATCTCGTACGAGGCCGTACGCCAGTGGGGTCTGCGCCGTCAGCAGAAGCGCGTCGGCGCCGAGCTCGCCGCCGCCGCCCAGAACACCAAGAAGGAGGTGACGGTCTGATGAGCACCACGACCATCGCCAAGCCGAAGGCGAAGCAGCCCGGCAAGGGCGGCCGCCGACTCTCGCTCCCGGTCCTCCTGCTGATCATCGCGGGCGTCCTGGTGCTGACCTCGATCGTCCGCCTCATCACCGGCGCGGACGGCATCACCTCCACCGGCCAGATGTCCACGGCCCTGCGCCTCGCCGTCCCGATCGGCCTCGCCGGTCTCGGCGGTCTGTGGGCCGAACGCGCGGGCGTCGTCAACATCGGCCTCGAGGGCATGATGATCCTCGGCACCTGGTTCGGCGCCTGGGCCGGCTATCAGTGGGGCCCGTGGACGGGCGTCGTCTTCGGCATCATCGGCGGCGCGCTCGGCGCCGTCCTGCACGCCGTCGCGACCGTCACCTTCAACGTGAACCACATCGTCTCCGGTGTGGCCGTCAACATCCTGGCCCTCGGCACCACCCGCTATCTGTCGAAGTTCACCTTCGAGGGCGTCGAGCAGGGCTCCTCCAAGCAGTCCCCGCCGATCGACTCGCTCGGCACCTTCGACATCCCAGGGCTCTCCGGCTGGCTGGAAACGCTCAACGAGAAGCACTGGTTCCTGATCTCGGACATCGCAGGGCTGGTCGGCGGTCTGATCACCGACCTGTCGCCGCTCACCGTCGTCGCCGTCGCCCTCGTCCCGGCCACCTGGTGGGTGCTGTGGCGGACGGCCTTCGGTCTGCGGCTGCGGTCCTGCGGCGAGAACCCGGTGGCCGCCGAGTCCCTCGGCGTCAACGTCTACAAGTACAAGTACATCGCCGTGATCATCAGCGGTGGCTTCGCCGGCCTCGGCGGCGCGTTCCTGTCCATCGTGGCCTCGAACGTCTATCTCGACGGCCAGACCGCGGGCCGCGGCTACATCGGCCTCGCCGCGATGATCTTCGGCAACTGGATGCCGGGCGGCCTCGCCCTCGGCGCCGGCCTGTTCGGCTACACCGACAGCCTCAACCTGCGCGGCGGCACCACCAACGTGCACGCGCTGATCCTGCTCCTGGCGATCGTGCTGGTGTTCGGCGCGGCCTACCTGGCCTGGCGGAAGAAGTACGTCCCCGCCGTCGTCACCGCGCTGATCTCCGCCCTGATGTTCGTCTGGTACGTCGGCACGGACGAGGTGCCGCGCCAGGTCGTGACGGCCGCCCCGTACGTCGTCACCCTGCTGGTGCTCTCGCTCTCCGCCCAGTCCCTCAGGATGCCCAAGGCGGACGGCATGCCGTACCGGAAGGGGCAGGGCAAGTGACCCCGCCCGCAGCCGCGGTCGACTGGGAGAAGCTGCGTACGGTGGCCCGGGACGCCATGTCCCGGGCGTACGCCCCGTACTCCGGCTTCCCGGTCGGCGTGGCGGCCCTCGTCGACGACGGCCGGATCGTGTCGGGCTGCAACGTCGAGAACGCCTCCTACGGGATCGGCCTGTGTGCCGAGTGCGGGCTGGTCTCGGAGCTCCAGAACACCGGAGGCGGCCGGCTCACGCACTTCACCTGCGTGGACGGCAAGGGCGACATCCTCGTCCCGTGCGGCCGCTGCCGCCAGCTCCTCTACGAGTTCGGCGGCGCGGAGCTGCTGCTGGAGACGCCGGCCGGGATCCTGCCGCTGGCCGAGATGCTCCCCCAGGCCTTCGGCCCGGGTCACCTCACCAAGTAAGTCCCGCGCGGCCCCTCTGACCGGCGCAGAGGGGCCGCGCGGTTTCTGGAACGTCTTGCCGCACCACCGTGCACCCGCACTACGGTGCACCACCGGAAGGAAAGCCATGACGCAGTTGTCGATGGATGCCGTCTCCGTCATCCGCACCAAGCGGGACCGTGGTGAGCTCAGCGACGAGCAGATCGACTGGGTCATCGACGCGTACACCGGCGGCGAGGTCGCCGACTACCAGATGGCCGCCCTCAACATGGCCATCCTGCTCAACGGCATGAACCGCCGCGAGATCGCCCGCTGGACGGCCGCGATGATCGCTTCCGGTGAGCGCATGGACTTCTCGGCGCTGTCCCGCCCGACGGCCGACAAGCACTCCACGGGTGGCGTCGGCGACAAGATCACGCTCCCGCTGGCCCCGCTGGTGGCGGCCTGCGGCGCGGCGGTCCCCCAGCTCTCCGGGCGGGGTCTCGGCCACACCGGCGGCACCCTGGACAAGCTGGAGTCGATCCCCGGCTGGCGCGCTCTGCTGTCCAACGAGGAGATGCTGCACGTCCTGGACACGACCGGCGCGGTGATCTGCGCGGCGGGCGACGGCCTGGCCCCGGCCGACAAGAAGCTGTACGCGCTGCGGGACGTCACGGGCACGGTGGAGGCGATCCCGCTGATCGCCTCCTCGATCATGTCGAAGAAGATCGCGGAGGGCACCGGCTCGCTGGTCCTCGACGTGAAGGTCGGCACCGGAGCCTTCATGAAGACCATCGAGGACGCCCGTGAGCTGGCCTCCACGATGGTCGGCCTGGGCACCGACCACGGCGTGAAGACGGTCGCGCTGCTGACCGACATGTCCACCCCCCTCGGCCTCACGGCCGGCAACGCCCTCGAGGTCCGCGAGTCGGTCGAGGTGCTGGCCGGCGGCGGCCCGGCGGACGTGGTGGAACTGACGATCGCGCTCGCCCGCGAGATGCTCGACGCGGCCGGCGTGAAGGACGCGGACCCGGCGAAGGCGCTGGCCGACGGTTCGGCGATGGACGTCTGGCGCCGCATGATCGCGGCCCAGGGCGGCGACCCGGACGCCCCGCTTCCCACGGCGAAGGAACAGCACGTGGTCAAGGCGGGCGCCTCGGGCGTCCTGACCCGCCTCGACGCCTACGACATCGGCATCGCCGCCTGGCGCCTCGGCGCGGGCCGGGCCCGCAAGGAGGACCCGGTGCAGGCGGGCGCGGGCGTCGAACTCCACGCCAAGCCCGGCGACACGGTCAAGGAGGGCCAGCCCCTGCTGACCCTGCACACGGACACCCCGGAGCGCTTCGAGTACGCGCTCCAGGCGGCGTTGGGCTCGTACGACATCGGCGCGGCCGGCACCGCGTTCACCGCGTCCCCCGTGGTGCTGGAACGCATCGCCTGAGCCGGTCGCCTCCGTCGGCCGCCCGAACGGATGGCCCGAACGGATGGCCCGAACGGATGGCCCGAGCGGATCGCCCGACCGCGGGCTCTCCGGCTCCGATGAGTTGAGCGCCCCGCGCCGGTCTACCGATCGTGGAAGCGACGACACCGCCCGTACTCATCCTGACCGGCCCTGTCACCCGCCCCCGGGTGGCAGGGCTCGTCGACGACGTACGGGCGCTGATGGAGGCCACCGGCGCCGCGGTCGTCGTCTGTGACGTCGCCGGGATCGGGCCGCCGGGGCTCGTCGCCGTCGACCTGCTGGCGCGGCTCCAGCTGGCCGCCCGGCGGGCCGGCGGACACATACGGCTGCGCGCCCCCGACCCGGCCCTACGCGCCCTGCTCGACCTCGTCGGTCTGCGCTTCGAGGTGGAGAGGGAGGCCGAAGAGGGGGAACCAGCGCTGGGTGTCGAGGTAGAAGTGGAACCCGGTGAGGCGGCCCTCTGAGATCTCCAGGACCTGGATCGCCCACGGCGTGAACCCGCCCTCGTCGGGGTCCGGCTTGTACTGGGCGAAGCCCGGCAGACCGTTGACCCGGACCGGCAGCAGGCGCGAGCCCTCGCACGCGGAGCCGATCGTGGTCATGAAGCCGGTGATGTCGTCGTGCCCGGTCAGCCACAGGTCGAACGGCGGCATCGTCATGATGGCGTCCTCGTGCAGGAGGGCCGTCAGCGCCGCCATGTCATAGCCCTCGAAGGCCGCCACATAGCGGTCGAGCAGTTTCCGCTGCTCCTCGTCCAACGGGTCGGACACCGCCGCGTCCGCGCCGGAGGCCTCCCGCTCGGACAGGGTCGCCCGCGCCCGCTGGAGCGCGCTGTTGACCGAGGCGACCGAGGTGTCGAGCAGCTCGGCGACCTCGCTCGCCTTCCACGCCAGCACCTCCCGCAGGATCAGCACGGCCCGCTGTTTCGGCGGGAGCTGCTGCAGGGCGGCCATGAACGCGAGGCGCACCGACTCCTTGGCGACCGCCGCCTCGGCCGGGTCCTCCACCGTCGGCAGCACACGGGCGTCCGGCATCGGCTCCAGCCAAGTGTTGTCGGGGCGGGGCGAGAGGGCCGCCCGGGCGAGCGGGGTGGACTCGGAGAGGTCCATCGGCCGGGCCCGCTTGCTGCCGGCCGTCAGCATGTCCAGACAGACGTTCGTCGCGATCCGGTACAGCCACGAGCGCAGGCTGGAGCGGCCCTCGAACTTCTCGTAGCTCCGCCAGGCGCGCACCAGGGTGTCCTGCACCGCGTCCTCGGCCTCGAAGGAGGAGCCGAGCATGCGGTAGCAGTAGCCGGTCAGTTCCGTCCGGTGCTTCTCCAGTGCGACGTCGATGTCGGTCTTCGTCGCCGTGCCGTTGCCCATCGTCCACCCACCCCTGTGGCCGTTCTGTCACGCGCCTTCGCGCCCAGCACTTCGGAAGCTACCGCAGCCCACTGACAATGGCCCGGCGAGTCGACGAAAGCGCAGGTCAAGGCCATTGTCCCGGCCATGATCAAGCCTGCGCCGGACCCCGCGTCCAGACCCCGCGCCCAGACCGCGCGCTCAGACCAGCTGTTTCACGGACATCAGCAGGTGCCGGTGGGTCCCGGGCGCGTCCGCGGCGCCCAGCAGCGCCCGCTGTCCCGTCCCCAGCAGCTCGACCCGCAACGTCGGCGCCTCGAAGGAGGCCAGCGCGTCCAGCAGATACGCCGGGTTGAAGGCCACGGTCACCTCCTCGGCGCCGGTCAGTCCGGCGGGCAGCCGCTGCGTGGCCACGTCGTCGCCGTACCCGGCCCGCAGCAGGACGGACCCGGCCGAGAAGTCCAGCCGTACCGGGCTGTTCGCCTCCGCCACCACCGCGACCCTGCGCACGGCCTCCGTCAGTGCCGCGCTTTCCACCTCGGCGACCGCGGCCCCCGCCATGTCGAACAGCTTCCCGTAGGCCGGCAGCCGTCCGTCCAGCCGCCGTACCACCGTCCGCGTCCGCCCGCCCTCGAACCCGACCGGGCCGCTCCCCGAGGCCCCGTCGAGCCCGATCCGGACCACTCCGCACCGGGCCAGCGACCGGCTGACGTCCAGCAGCCGCCGGGCCGGCACGAGCGCCTCCGTCACCTTTTCGCCGGCCGCCTGCGGCTTCCACTCCAGCCGCCGTACCGCGTACCGGTAGCGGTCCGACGCGGACAGTGTCATCTCATCGCCGTCGAGGCGCAGTTGGACGCCCGTCAGCACCGGGAGCGTGTCGTCGCGGCCCGCGGCCACCGCGACCTGGGCGACGGCGGCGGCGAACGCGGCCGCGTCCACGGTGCCGTACGCCCCCGGCGGTGCGGGCGGGGTGGGGTACTCCTCGCGCGGCAGCGTCGACAGGCCGAATCCGGTGCCGCCCGCCTCGACCGTGAACCGGGTGCCGTCCAGGGCGCAGCTCACCGGCCCGTCCGGCAGCACCTTGCAGATGTCGAGGAGCCGGCGGCCCAGCACCAGCACCCGGCCCGGGGCGCCCACCTCGGCGTCGGTCTCGATCCGCGCCGCCGTCTCGAAGTCGAACCCCGACACGGTCAGCCGGCCCGTCGCCGCGTCCAGCAGCAGCCCGCCCAGCACGGGTACGGGCGTACGGGCCGGCAGCGCGCGGGCCGCCCAGGCCACCGCCTCGACGAGGTCACCGCGGTCGATCCGGAACTCCATCAAAAAACCCCCTGCTCGCACCGGTCGTCGCGCGCAGGCTATGCGCCACCACCGACAACCGGCCCCGAGCAGGGGGAAGAGCGCGAGCACGCCGCGAGAAGACCGCGGCAGGGCCGCGGGAGGTTCAGTGCGCGGCGACCAGCGTCTCCCGGCGGGCCGCCCGCGTCCCGAACACCGTGATCGTCACGACGCCCAGCACCGCCAGGACACCCACGCCGACCGTGCCGGCCCAGCCGCCCGAGTGGAAGGCCAGCGCGCCGACCGTGGAGCCGGTGCTGGAGCCGATGTAGTACGCGGACTGGTAGAGGGCGGAGGCCTGCGCGCGGCCGGTCGTCGCCGTCTTGCCGACCGCCGAGGAGGCCACCGCGTGCCCCGCGAAGAAGCCCGCCGTGATCAGGACCAGGCCGAGCAGGACCAGGGCCAGCGAGTCCGCCAGCGACACCAGCAGCCCGGTGGCGGTGGTGCCGCCCGCCAGGTACAGCGCGCCGCGCCGGCCGAGGCGGCCGACCAGCCGGCCCGCCGTCGACGCCGACACCGTGCCCACCAGGTACACCAGGAAGATCGACCCGACGATGCCCTGGGGAAGGGAGAACGGCGCCTCGGTCAGCCGGTAGCCGATCACCGTGTACACGCCGCCGAAGACGGTCATGAACAGCGCGCCGATCGCGTACAGACGGCACAGCAGCGGGTCGGCGAGGTGCTCACGGACCGTGCCGATCAGGACGCGCGGAGCCAGTGAACCGGCCTTGAAGTGCCGGGGCGCCGGCAGCAGCAGCCGGAAGGCGATCGCGCAGGCCACCGCGAGGGCGCCGATCACCCCGACGGCCACCCGCCAGCCCCACTCCTGCGCGACCCAGCCGGTGATGACCCGGCCGCTCATCCCGCCGACGCTGTTGCCCGCCACGAACAGGCCGATCGCCGTGACGAGCGCCTTCGGCCGGACCTCCTCGGCGAGATACGCGGTAGCCGACGCCGGGAGACCGGCCAGCGCCGCGCCCTGCACCGCCCGCAGCACGACCAGCGTGCCCAGGGAGGGCGCGAACGGGACCAGCACGCCCACGCCGACCGCGACGCCCAGCGAGGCCGTCATGACCGTACGGCGGCCGTAGCGCTCCGACAGGGCGCTCATGGGGAGCACGAACAGCGCCAGTCCGCCGGTCGCCGCCGCGACCGTCCAGCTCGCCTGACTCGCCGTCACCCCGAAGTCGCCGGAGATCAGCGGCAGGAGCGCCTGCGTGGAGTACAGCAGGGCGAAGGTGGCCACACCGGCGAGGAAGAGAGCGAAGCTCATCCGGCGATAGCCGGGGCCGCCGGGGGTCAGACGGGAGTCGGAGGAGACGGGGACGAAGGACGTGGCGCCCACGATCGTGGACGCCCCGGTACTGGCGGGAGACATGCCTCGAAGTTACGTACGCCCCCGCTCATCCGTCCAATGCATGGAATCGTCATAATCGTTCCCATGGTGCATCAGCAGAGGTCAGAGGCTCGCCTGTCACCGTCCGGTGACACAGAAGACACGGCGGCCATGGCGAGGACGCTGGCTCCCAGGCTCGCGTACTTCGCCGGAGTCGCCCGTACCGAGCACGTCACGCGCGCCGCGCAGGAGATGCAGGTCCCGCAGTCGACGCTGTCCCGGGCCATGGTCCGCCTCGAACAGGACCTGGGCGTCGACCTGTTCGCCCGCCACGGCCGCACGGTCTCCCTCACCCCCGCCGGTCGCACCTTCCTCGCCTCCGTCGAGCGCGCCCTCGGCGAGATCGAGCGGGCCGCCGACGAGGTCAGGGCCGACGCCGACGCGGCCACCGGCAAGGTCGCCTTCGGCTTCCTGCACACCATGGGCGCCGAGACCGTCCCCGGGCTGATCCACGCCTTCCGCGCCGATCACCCGCGCGTCCGCTTCAGCCTGGTCCAGAACTACGGCGAGGCGATGCTGGAGCGGCTGCGGGCGGGGGAGCTGGACCTCTGTCTGACCTCCCCGGTCCCGGACGCCCCCGACCTGGTGGCCCGCCGCCTCGACGAGCAGAAGCTGCGCCTGGTCGTCCCCGCCGACCACCGTCTGGCCGCCCGCAGACGGGTTCGTCTCGCCGAGGCCGCCGACGAGACGTTCGTGACCCTGGAACCGGGCTACGGACTGCGCCGCATCACCGACGACCTCTGCAAGGAGGCCGGTTTCCGGCCCCGGATCGCCTTCGAGGGCGAGGAGGCGGAGACCCTGCGCGGACTGGTGGCGGCGGGGCTGGGCGTGGCGCTGCTGCCGCCGCCCGCGGTGGCCCGTCCGGGGGTGGTGGAGCTGACGGTCACGGCCCCGAGAGCCGCCCGCGAGATCGGTGTGGCCTGGCTGGACGGGCACCCGGACACCCCTCCCGTGGCGGCCTTCAAGAAGTTCCTGCTGTCCAGGAGGGGCAACCTGCTGCCGAACTGAGGGCCGCCCCTCAGCGGCGGCCCGGGCGCCGTAACGAGGTGCCGAACCCCACGGCCAACGGCATTCGCAGCCCCAGCGGCGGCGGGGCGGCCAGCGCGTCCTCCACCGGCCGGGAGAGCGCCCGGCCGAACAGCGCGCCCATGACGAAGTCCTCGGCCAGCGCCAGCACTTCACCGCGGTACTGATGCAGCCCGTGGCCGTCGGAGTGCACCTCGAACCGGCACACGTCCCGGTTCGCCTTCTTCGCCCGTGCCGCGAGCCGGAACGACAGTTCGGGGTCGCAGCGCTCGTCGTTCGTGCCGTGCACGATCAGCACCCGACGCCCCGCCAGCTGCTTCACCGGTTCGGGTGGGGCGGCCATGTCCTCCTCCGGCAGCCAGGGAGCGATCGCCAGCACGGAGTTGACGGCCTCGTGACCGCCCGCCCGCAGTGCGGCCCGCGCGCCCATGTCGACGCCGGTCAGGCACACGGGGACGTCCCCGTAACGCCGTACGGCCTCGTCGGCCGCCCAGGACGCGTCGGCCGCGAGATGCGCCTCGCTGCCGTTCCAGCCGCGGTAGCGGTAGTGCACGGCGTGGACGGCCAGGCCCTCCTCGCGTCCCGCCCGGGCCAGCTTGCGCCCCAGCCCCCGCACGGAGGCGGCCGCCCACACGGCGGACGGTCTCCGGCTGGACACCTCCTCGCCGCCCGGGAGCAGCAGCACCACCCCGCTCACCGCTGTCGGCGCGGGGCCGAGCGCCTTCCCCAGCCGGACCGTCCGAACCGGCGTCACATCCTGTGCCATGACAGAACAGTGTCAGAAGCGCCGTTGTACTCCACCTGTCCGGGCGGTCACCGTTACGTATCGGCGGAGTTGTACAGCGCGCCATCTACGCGCGTAGGAGTTAGAGTGCGGAAATGACGAGCCAGAGCACCCAGGCGGGCATCACCCCGAGCTCGGACCAGATCCGGCGGGCACCCAAGGTTCTGCTGCACGACCATCTCGACGGCGGGCTGCGTCCCGGCACGATCGTCGACCTCGCCCGGGACGCCGGGTATGCCCAACTCCCGGAGACCGACCCCGACAAGCTCGGCATCTGGTTCCGGGAGGCCGCCGACTCCGGCTCGCTGGAACGGTACCTGGAGACCTTCTCGCACACCGTCGGCGTGATGCAGACCCGCGACGCGCTCGTCCGGGTCGCCCGCGAGTGCGCCGAGGACCTCGCCGAGGACGGTGTCGTCTACGCCGAGGTGCGCTACGCGCCCGAGCAGCACCTCGACGGCAGGCTGAGCCTCGAAGAGGTCGTGGAGGCCGTCAACGAAGGCTTCCGGGAGGGCGAGCGGGCGGCCCGGCGCAACGGGCACCGCATCCGCGTCGGCGCCCTGCTCACCGCCATGCGGCACGCGGCCCGCGCCCTGGAGATCGCCGAACTCGCCAACCGCTACCGGGATCTCGGGGTCGTGGGCTTCGACATCGCGGGCGCCGAGGCGGGCTTCCCGCCCACCCGGCACCTCGACGCCTTCGAGTACCTGAAGCGCGAGAACAACCACTTCACCATCCACGCCGGCGAGGCCTTCGGGCTGCCGTCGATCTGGCAGGCCCTCCAGTGGTGCGGAGCCGACCGGCTCGGCCACGGGGTGCGCATCATCGACGACATCGAGATCGCCGCCGACGGCAGCGTGAAGCTCGGCCGGCTCGCCTCCTACGTCCGCGACAAGCGCATCCCGCTGGAGCTGTGCCCCAGCTCCAACCTCCAGACCGGAGCGGCCGCCTCCTACGCCGAGCACCCCATCGGCCTGCTGCGCCGGCTCCACTTCCGGGCCACCGTCAACACGGACAACCGTCTGATGTCCGGCACCAGCATGAGCCGGGAATTCGAGCACCTTGTCGACGCGTTCGGCTACACGCTCGACGATCTCCAGTGGTTCTCTGTCAATGCTATGAAGTCAGCATTCATTCCTTTCGATGAACGGCTTGCCATGATCAGTGACGTGATCAAGCCCGGTTATTCCGAGCTGAAGTCCGAATGGCTGTTCCAGCAGACCGCCTCCACCAGCGGTTCTGCGGTCACGGACGACTGAGTAGCGGTTTTTCGGGGCGCGAAGTGCGGGCGGGTGTTCACCATCCGTCCGCATTTCAATGTTTGCCGCCGACCCCTCTCCGTGTTTACGGTCGAGAACCGCTCAGTTCCCCGTATCCCATTCGAGGACGCATTCATCATGAAGCAGTCTGCTGCCAAGACCCTCGGTGTCGCCGCTCTCGGTGCCGCCTTCGCCGCCGTCGGTGCGGGCGCCGCGAACGCCGCCCCCGCCGTCCCGGACGCCACGCAGGCCCTGGACGGTGTCACCAGGACGCTGCCCGCGGAGAAACTGACCTCGGCGCTGCCCGCGGCCGGTGAGGTGCTGACGCAGGCCCAGCCGGCGCTCGGCGCGGGCCTGACCGCCGCCCAGCCGGTCGCCGGGAAGCTGCTCGCCGAGGGGCCGACCGCGCCCGTCGCCGGTCTGCTCGGCGGTCTGCCGCTCAAGGGCCTGCCGACGCACGGCCTGCCGCTGAACGGCATCCCGCTGGGCTGAAGGCGCCGGCCGTCACGCACGACACGCCGTCGGGGCACACCCGGAAACACCGGGCGCGCCCCGACGGCGTTGCTGTGGACGGCCGTCACCAGGCCGTGCGCGCCGCCTTGTCCTCCGACGGCAGCAGGACCCACAGCGCTATGTAGAGCAGGAACTGCGGGCCGGGCAGCAGACAGGAGAGCACGAAGATCACGCGCATCGTGGTCGCGGAGGTGCCGAAGCGCCGGGCCAGCGCGGCGCACACTCCGCCGATCATGCGGCCGTTGGTGGGGCGGGCGAGGCTGGACATCTGCGGCTCCTTCGCGAGCGTCTGCCGGAGCGGCCCCTACGGCCGCTCCATCTGTCTTCCACGCTACGGTGACGAAGGGGACGAAGCGTCGCTCTACGGTGCGACCCCGACCCTGGTAATCCTCGGGGTCAGACCCTGAGCGGACTCCTCCTGGCGGACCGTGGCACGCCCCCGGTGCTCGTCCCTGCGGCGCAGCCACGCGCGCACCGCCGGCACCACCGCGACGTGCGCCAGCGCCACGCCCAGGGTGTTCAGCAGCATCGAGTCGACGTCCACGACCTGACCGGGCACCCCGGTCTGCAACAGCTCGATGCCCAGCGACAGCAGGGCCCCCGCCGTGACCGTACGGATCAGGGAGGCGAGCGGCGAGACCCGGAGCCTGCCGTGCACCAGCGGCAGCAGAAAGCCCAGCGGGGCCAGCAGCCCCAGCCCCTCACCGATCCGCCGGGCCGCCTCGGGCCAGCCCAGTCTCAGGTCGGCCTGGATCCCGTCGAACGGATGGAGGTTGGCCGGCACCACCCAGGGGACGTTCAGCGGGCGCAGCGCGACCCAGACGACGAACACGAGGTGGGCGGCCAGGAGGAGAGTCCCGGTCGCGCGGATGCGGATCGCGGCGCTGCCGCCGATGGAGCCTTGACGCTGCACGCCCCCCAAGACGCGCCCCCCGGCACGATCGGTTCCGGCCCGCCCCCCGACACCCGCACGAGTCACCGGCCACGCCCGGCCGCCACCGCCCCCGAAAGACGGTGACCTGCGACGACCACGGGCACCGGGCACGGCATGAGGCATCCGCCACATCGGCCGGACCCCGGACCCGGCTCAGCCGCTGTCGGTGACCGTCGACGACGGGGGCTCCGCACTGCCGGGGCGGGAGCGGACCTCGTCGGTGCACTCGTAGCGGCGCAGCGGGTCGGAGCCGGGGCCGCCCAGGACCACCGAGCCGTTGCCCTCGGCCGCCGCCGAGTCGGAGAACGTACAGACGAGCTGGGCGAGGGCGTACGAGGTCAGGTCCCCGGGCTGGGCGCTCAGCCGCAGCGCGTCGTCGGGGTCCCCCGCACCGGGCCCGCCGACCGTCATGCCGCCGCGCACGTCCGTCGTGTACCCGGCCTCCTTCTCGCCCGCCGACGGCGACTCGGCGAGCTGGTCGAGCAGGCCCTGCGCCACCAGCACCCGCCGCTTGAAGTCCGCCGCGCCGTCCGGCACCCGCACGGACCGGTCGACGGCCACCAGCGACGAACCGCACAGCAGGAACACCTGCACCGGCACGCCCGCCCGGGCGGACTGTGAGGTCACGTCCGGCTCGGTGAGCGAGCAGCGCGCCCGGGAGGGCGCGGGCCCGAAGTCGGTCGGCACCTCGGTCGACCGGATCCCGCAGCCGGCGAGCAGACCGGCCAGGCCGGCCAGCACGGGCACGAGCAGCCGTCGTACCGACGCACGGCGCATGGTCACTACGCGTCCCCCTTGTCCTGCACGGTCTTCCCGGACTGCACGGGCGTGGACGGGACGGACCGCGCCGACCGCACGGCCTGCTCGTCCTCCTCACCGCCTTGGTCCGCCGCCTCCAGGACGCCCCGGGGCAGCCGCAGCGTGAACACCGCACCGCCCTCGGGGGAGTTGGCGGCGGTGATCTCGCCACCGTGGATGTGGGCGTTCTCCAGGGCGATGGACAGGCCGAGCCCGCTGCCCTCGGAGCGCGGCCGGGAGGCGCTCGCCTTGTAGAACCGGTCGAAGACGTGCGGCAGCACCTCCTCGGGGATGCCGGGCCCGTGGTCGCGCACGGAGATGACGACCGCGTCGTCCGCCGCCGACACCGACACCCGCACCGGCGAACCGCCGTGCTTGAGCGCGTTGCCGATGAGGTTGGCGAGGATCACGTCCAGACGGCGCGGGTCGAGCAGCGCGTGGATGCCGCGCTCGGCGTCCAGGTCGACCGCGTCCAGCCAGGCCCGGGCGTCGATGCAGTGGGTGATCTGGTCGGCCACGTCGACGTCGTCCAGGACCAGCCGCGCCGTACCGGCGTCGAAGCGGGTGACCTCCATCAGGTTCTCGACGAGGTTGTTCAGCCGCCGTGTCTCGCTGACCACCAGCCGCACCGCGGGCTCGATCATCGGGTCGATGCTGCCCGACTCGGCGTCCAGCTCCTCCTCCAGCACCTCCGCGACGGTGGTGATGGCGGTCAGCGGCGTCCGCAGCTCGTGCGACATGTCGGCGACGAACCGCCGCGAGGCGTTTTCCCGCGCGGCCATGTCGGCGACCCGCTTCTCCAGGGACTCGGCCGCCCGGTTGAACGTCCGGGACAGATCGGCGAGTTCGTCCGTCCCGGACACCCGCAGCCGGGTGTCGAACCGGCCCTCGCCGAGCCGTCGCGCCGCGACGCCCAGCCGGTGCACCGGCTTCAGCACGGTCGTCCCGGCGGCCTGCGCGAGCAGCGCGGCCCCGATGAGCGCGAGGCCGGTGGCGATCCCCAGCGACCAGGCCAGCGAGTTGAGGTCCTTGGCCTCCGGCTCCAGCGACTTGCGCATGTATCCGGTCGGCCCGCCCCCGATCATCTTCGTCCCGGCCACCAGATACGGCGTCCCGTGGTCGACGACCCGCTGCCAGTACAGGTGGTACGGCGACTTGTTGCCGCCCGTGACGTCCTGCTGTTTGTTCACCGCCGTACGCAGCGACCCGGGCACGTCCTCCAGCGAGAACCCGTTCAGCCCGCCCGAGTTGCCGTAGACGGTCGTGCCGCTCGAGTCCTCGCCCACCAGCAGCACGCTGAAGCGCTGGCTGCTGTTGGCCATCTGCCCGGCGGTGTGCTGGAGCTCGTCCTGCGAGGGATCCTCGGGCAGCAAACCCGCCCGGTTCTGCATCTCCTGCTCGAAGTCCCGCAGCACCGCGCCCTGGGTACGGGTCAGCACGGCCTCGCGGTTCAGCCAGTACGCGATGCCGGACGCGGACACGGCCGCGGTCAGCGCCACCGCCCCGAAGACGACGACGAGCCGCAGCCGCAGGCTGGTGAAACGCAGCCCCGAAAGTCTTCCCTTACGCGCCGCGGACCAGCCGCGGAGCCCCCCTGCCGGCTGTGTCACTGAGGGGCGTCCAGGCGATAGCCGACGCCGCGCACGGTACGGATCAGGACCGGGGACGACGGCACGTCCTCCACCTTGGCCCGCAGCCGCTGGACACAGGCGTCCACCAGCCGTGAGTCGCCCAGGTAGTCGTGCTCCCACACCAGCCGCAGCAACTGCTGCCGGGACAGCGCCTGCCCAGGGCGCCGGCTCAGTTCGAGCAGCAGCCGCAGTTCGGTCGGCGTGAGCTGGAGGTCCTCGCCGTTCTTCGTCACCGTCATCGCCGCGCGGTCGATGACGAGACTGCCGAACGTCGCCGAGTCGGTCGACTCGCGCTCTCCGCGCCGCAGCACGGCCCGGATCCGGGCGTCCAGCACCCGGCCCTGCACGGGTTTGACGACGTAGTCGTCGGCGCCGGACTCCAGCCCGACGACCACGTCGATGTCGTCGCTGCGCGCGGTCAGCAAGATGATCGGCAGTTGGTCGGTGCGCCGGATGCGCCGGCACACCTCGAAACCGTCGATGCCGGGCAGCATCACGTCCAGCACGATGAGATCCGGCCGCTGCTCGCGCAGCAGCTTCAGACCGTCCTCACCGCTGGCAGCGGTGGCCACCCGGTGTCCCTGGCGCGTCAGTGAGAGCTCCAGGGCCGTACGGATGGCGTCGTCGTCCTCGATCA
The DNA here is from genome assembly GCF_042737245.1 of Streptomyces sp. NPDC060002. Lineage (NCBI taxonomy): Bacteria > Bacillati > Actinomycetota > Actinomycetes > Kitasatosporales > Streptomycetaceae > Streptomyces > Streptomyces sp. NPDC060002. The sequence goes on along the minus strand of NZ_JBHWUW010000010.1, from coordinate 125,850 downwards.
GCAACAGGGAAGGCACGGGCTCATTCTGGCCCATGAGGGGGCTGTCGTTCGACCTGTGGGGCGGTGGTGAGACGCAAGAGGGAGATGGTTTCGGCGGCACGGACCGCGTGCAGGAGGTCGGACACATCCTGCGAACGCCTGCGCCCGGACCGCACATCCGTGCGGTACACAACCCGCGGACCTGCGGTTTCGACGAGCCGGAGCAGCTCCTCGCGGGTGCGCAGACCGAGGTGTTCGGCCAGTTCGGACAGGACCGGCCGGCCCTCCCCGCCGGGCCTCAGGTGCTCCCGAGACCTGCCAGGAACCCGCACAGCATCCTGCCGTCCTCGTCGTAGACCCCCGGTTCGAGAGCGGCGTTGGGCCGGCCGGGCAGCCACGGCGGATCGCAGAGACGACGGGATCGGCCCGGCGGGGCGCGACGCCGCCGGCCGGACCGACCCCGCCCGGATACGGCCCCGTGACCACCTCGATCCGCCCGGCCGGCCCGAGCCGCCGGGCGCGGTCGACGGCGCCTGGGTGACGTCCGTTCCCACCACCCGGCCGACGCCGCGCCGGGCCGGCGCCGCCGCGAGGACGCCGGTGCCGGTGCGGCGTCCCGCGGTGACCTGCGCGGACCGAGCCGGCCGCCCTACTGCGGACGCCTGTGCGCGGCCTGTGGTGTTGCCGTGACAGGCCCCTGTGACAGGTCTGTGACAGTCGGCGGACACGGCGATGAAGTGGCCCGGGCAATCTTTTGGTCACGGGCAAGGCGACGCGGAACGACAGCGGAACCGGACCGGAGCGAGAGACCGAACACCGGTAAGTCCACGACGGGGGGCGCGAGATGAACACGCTGCACGGTATGAGCACCAACGCAGTCGCAGTCGTCACGCGTCTGCACGACGTGAACCGGGGTTCCGAGAAGTCCGGCGCCGTGAGCGGGCGGGGGTGCGCTCGCGGCGCCGGGCGTCAGCACTCCACCTTCATGACGGTGGTCGACACGGGGGAACAGGCGGCTCACGGGGGAGCCGCGTACAGGGAGGACACGGGGGAGCGTCGCTCACTGACCGAGGCGGAGTTCACCGCCTACGTCCAGGAGCGCCGCGCCTCCCTGTACGCAACCGCCTACCACCTCACCGGCGACCGCTTCGAGGCCGAGGACCTGCTCCAGAGCGCGCTGTTCTCGACGTACCGGGCGTGGGACCGGATCAGCGACAAGGCCGCGGTCGGCGGATACCTCCGCCGGACGATGACCAACCTGCACATCAGCGCGTGGCGCCGCCGCAAGCTGAACGAGTACCCGACCGAGGAGCTGCCGGAGACGGCCGGCGACACGGACGCGATGCGCGGCACCGAGCTGCGCGCCGTCCTGTGGCAGGCGCTGGCCCGGCTCCCCGAACTCCAGCGGACGATGCTGGTCCTGCGCTACTACGAGGGCCGCACCGACCCGGAGATCGCGGAGATCCTCGACATCAGTGTCGGCACGGTGAAGTCCAGCATCTGGCGGTCGCTCCGCCGGCTGCGCGAGGACGAGGTCCTCACCTTCGGCCGTGACGAGGAGGACGCCTTCGGGGAGCTTGTCGCCTGAGGGTGAACGGGGGAAGGGCCCGGCTCAGCTCAGGGGAGCCGGTGAACGGGGGAAACACGGGGGAAGCGGTACCGGGGGGCCCGACGGGGGACGTTGGGGAGCGGTACCGCGCAAGCACGGGGGAAGCACCACCCCGGGGGGACACGGGGAGCACCGAGGAAGCGGGGCTGGGGGGCCGGGGGGTCCGTCCAGTCCCGCTTCTGCGTGCCGCCCGCCGCGCTGTGGGCGGCCTCTAGACGGCCGTACGCGCCGTCGGGGCGAGGCGGCCCGCCGCCGCTGCCGCGAGGCGGCCCATGGCCTCGTCGCGGTCGCAGGCGTGCGCCCCGAGCGCGGACTGGCGGGCGACGATGGAGCGTTCGGCGCGCATCAGGCGCCAGCCGCGGCGCAGCAGGAAGGGCGCCGACTTGCGGCCCTCCTTCAGATCGCGCAGGAAACGCCGGCGGAAGGTCTTCACCGGGCCGCGGCTCAGGCACAGCGCGTCGGCCAGGACGCCCAGTTCGCGGCACCGGTTCACGATCTCGGCGGCGAAGATGCCCTCCGCGATGAACAGCGGGGTCCGTCCGATGTCGATCGCGTCCGCGCCGGTGCGCGCGCTGAGCGAGATGTCGTAGACGGGAACGTTCGTACGGCCCGTGCCGCACAGTTCCACGATCGAGGCGACGGCCGTGTCCGCGTCCCACGATCCGGGGTGGTCCCAGTCGATGTCGGAGCTCCCGGCTACCAGCGGCAGCGTCGGGTCGTCGCCCTCTTTGTAGAAGTCGTCGAGCCGCAGCACCGGGAGGCCGGAGCGGGCGGCGAGCAGGGACTTGCCGGAGCCGGAAGGGCCGCAGAGCAGCACGACTCGGGTCGGTATGGGCGGAGGGGAGGTCACGGGACACCAGTGTGCGGCATTCCCCCGGCCGTCAACGACCCCGCGGGTCGGCTTTGATGCGCGCGTCACACCTCAACTACCCTTCGTGTCGACCTGATCACCTTGCGCATCAGAAGGCGGCATCGCGATGGCCCGACACGCTTCTCCCCAGACCTCCACCGGCCGGCGCGCCCTCGCCGCCCTCGCGACCGCCGGGGTGGCGCTGGGCGCCGGCGCCGGAACCGCCGCCGCGGCCACCGGCGAGCCGGTCACCGACGTGGTGCGGACGAGGCCCACCTCGGTCGGTCACCTCGATCCCCAGGCGGGCGTGCAGGGGGCGCTCGGCTCCCTGACGTACGTCACCGGCGCCGTCTCCGGCCTCAAGCCCAACCCCCTCGCGGGCACCGGCGTCGACCCCCTCGACAACGGCGTCGGCACCCAGCTCGCCGACTTCAAGCCGCTGACCTCCCAGATGCTCACCGGGCCGGTGGCGCAGGCGCAGTCCATCGGCTCGATCCCGGTGCTGGGCGAGGTGACGAAGGTGCTCGGCGGCTGAAGACGCCCCGCACGGCCTTCGGCACACGGACGGAAGCCGCGCCGCCCCCGGACGGAGGGGTGGCGCGGCTTCCGCGTCCTGGGGTCAGGTGACCTGACCTAGTACGACGAGCCCGAGGCGCCCAGTGAACCCGTGGGGTGCCAGACCGTCTTCGTCTCCAGGAAGGCCGTCATGCGGTCGATGCCCGGCGTCGCCGACCAGTCGTCCACAGGCTGTGGACGAAGAACGCGCTTCAGGTTGTCGGCCGCCGCGATCTCCAGCTCCTTCGCCAGCACGTCGTCGGCGCCCGCGAGGTCGATCGCGTTGACGTCCTGGTGGGCGGCGAGGGGCGCCGCGATCTCCGCCGTACGGCCGGAGAGGACGTTGACGACTCCGCCGGGCACGTCGGAGGTGGCCAGCACCTCGCCGAGCGACAGCGCCGGCAGCGGGGAGCGCTCGCTCGCGATCACGATCGCCGTGTTGCCGGTGGCGATCACCGGGGCGAGGACCGAGACCAGCCCCAGGAAGGACGACTCCTGCGGGGCCAGGACCGCGACCACGCCCGTCGGTTCGGGCGAGGAGAGGTTGAAGTACGGGCCCGCGACCGGGTTTCCGCCGCCCAGGACCTGGGCGATCTTGTCGGTCCAGCCCGCGTACCAGACCCAGCGGTCGATCGTCGCCTCGACCTGTTCCGCGGCCCTGGACTTCGACAGACCCTCGGCGTCGGCGACCTCGTGGACGAACTGGCCCTTGCGACCCTCCAGCATCTCCGCGACGCGGTAGAGGATCTGACCCCGGTTGTACGCCGTCGCCCCGGACCAGCCGCCGAACGCCTTGCGCGCGGCGACGACCGCGTCACGGGCGTCCTTGCGGGAGGACTGCGGCGCGTTGGCCAGCCACTTGCCCTTTGCGTCGGTCACCTCGTACACCCGGCCGCTCTCGGAACGCGGGAACTTCCCGCCGACGTACAGCTTGTAGGTCTTGAACACGCCGAGTCGCTGCTGCTGCTCGGTCTTGTCGCTCTTATCGGACATCGAGGTACGCCTCCAGGCCGTGGCGGCCGCCCTCGCGGCCGAAGCCCGACTCCTTGTAGCCGCCGAAAGGCGACGTCGGGTCGAACTTGTTGAACGTGTTGGACCAGATCACGCCCGCGCGGAGCTTGCTCGCCACCGCGAGGATGCGGGAGCCCTTCTCCGTCCAGATGCCGGCCGACAGGCCGTACGGCGTGTTGTTGGCCTTGGCGACGGCCTCCTCCGGCGTGCGGAAGCTGAGGACCGACAGGACCGGGCCGAAGATCTCGTCGCGGGCGACGGTGTGCGCCTGGGTGACGTTCGTGAAGAGAGTCGGGGCGAACCAGTAGCCGGATGTCGGCAGTTCGCAGGCCGGGGACCAGCGCTCGGCGCCCTCCGCCTCGCCCTGCTCGACGAGCGAGGTGATGCGCGAGAGCTGCTCGGCGGAGTTGATCGCGCCGATGTCGGTGTTCTTGTCGAGCGGGTCGCCGAGCCGGAGGGTGGCGAGGCGGCGCTTCAGCGACTCCAGCAGCTCGTCCTGGATCGACTCCTGGACGAGGAGCCGGCTGCCCGCGCAGCAGACCTGGCCCTGGTTGAAGAAGATGCCGCTGACGATGCCCTCGACGGCCTGGTCGATCGGCGCGTCGTCGAAGACGATGTTGGCGCCCTTGCCGCCCAGTTCGAGCGTGACCTTCTTGTGCGAGCCCGCGACCTGCCGGGCGATCGCCTTGCCGACGGCGGTGGAGCCGGTGAAGGCGACCTTGTTCACGTCCGGGTGCGCGACCAGCGCGGCGCCCGCGTCGCCGTAGCCGGGGAGGATGTTGACGACGCCCCTGGGCAGGCCCGCCTGGCGGCAGATGTCCGCGAAGAACAGGGCGGACAGAGGGGTGGTCTCGGCCGGCTTCAGGACGACCGTGTTGCCGGTCGCGAGCGCCGGGGCGATCTTCCACGCCAGCATCAGGAGGGGGAAGTTCCAGGGGATGACCTGGCCGGCCACACCGAGGGGCCGCGGCGAGGCGCCGAAGCCGGCGTGGTCGAGCTTGTCCGCCCAGCCCGCGTAGTAGAAGAAGTGCGCGGCGACCAGGGGCAGGTCGGCGTCGCGCGTCTCCTTGATCGGCTTGCCGTTGTCCAGCGTCTCCAGGACGGCCAGTTCGCGGCTGCGTTCCTGGATGATCCGGGCGATGCGGAACAGGTACTTGGCGCGCTCGGCGCCCGGCAGCGCGGACCACTTCCCGAAGGCCTTGCGGGCGGCCCGCACGGCACGGTCGACGTCCGCCTCGCCCGCCTGGGCGATCTCGGAGAGGACCTCCTCGGTGGACGGCGAGACGGTCTTGAAGACCTTGCCCTCGGCCGCCTCGGTGAACTCACCGTCGATGAACAGGCCGTAGGAGGGGGCGATGTCGACGACCGAGCGGGACTCGGGGGCCGGAGCGTACTCGAATGCGGATGCAGTCGTGGATGCCATGGTGATCAGTCCACCGTCACGTAGTCGGGGCCGGAGTAGCGGCCGGTGGCCAGCTTCTGACGCTGCATCAGCAGGTCGTTCAGGAGCGAGGAGGCGCCGAAGCGGAACCAGTGGTTGTCCAGCCAGTCCTCGCCCGCGGTCTCGTTGACCAGGACGAGGAACTTGATCGCGTCCTTGGTGGTGCGGATGCCGCCGGCGGGCTTCACGCCGACCTGGACGCCGGTCTGGGCGCGGAAGTCACGCACGGCCTCCAGCATCAGGAGGGTGTTCGCGGGGGTGGCGTTGACGGCGACCTTACCGGTCGAGGTCTTGATGAAGTCGGCGCCCGCGAGCATGCCGAGCCAGCTCGCCCGGCGGATGTTGTCGTACGTCGACAGCTCGCCCGTCTCGAAGATGACCTTCAGTCGGGCGGACGTCCCGCACGCCTCGCGCACGGCGGTGATCTCGTCGTACACCTTCAGGTACTTGCCCGCGAGGAACGCCCCGCGGTCGATGACCATGTCGATCTCGTCGGCGCCCGCGGCGATGGCGTCGCGGACGTCCGCGAGCTTCACCTCGAGGGCGGCGCGGCCGGCCGGGAAGGCGGTGGCGACGGAGGCGACCTTGACGCCGGAGCCGGCCACGGCCTCCTTGGCGGCGGCGACCATGTCCGGATACACGCAGACCGCGGCCGTGGACGGGGTCGTGCGGTCGGTCGGGTCGGGGCGGACCGCCTTCGCGCCGAGCGCCCGGACCTTGCCCGGGGTGTCCGCGCCTTCCAGCGTCGTCAGGTCGACCATCGAGATGGCGAGGTCGATGGCGTACGCCTTCGCGGTCGTCTTGATGGAACGGGTGCCGAGCGCGGCGGCGCGCGCCTCCAGGCCGACCGTGTCGACGCCGGGCAGCCCGTGGAGGAAGCGGCGCAGCGAGCCGTCGGACGCCGTGACGTCCGTGAGTGCGTCGGCTGCGGTAGGTGTATTGGTGGGCATGGTCACCAGACGAGCATATCTACGCGCGTAGCGGCTGTACACCCCGGCGGTTGCGTCCGTGCTCGTCGAGAACGGCGGGGCTGCGGACGAGCGGGCCGGCGGGCGTCGGGCAGAATCGGGGCCATGACGACCCCGGAAGACCAGTCACCCGCGCCGCAGCCTTCGGCACCCGAGACCAAGGACCGCGTCTACCGGTCGCCCGCGGGCATGGCCGGTGGCGTGCTGTTGCTGGGCCTGGTGGGCTGGCTCGGCCTCGACGCGATCTTCGTGGGCGAGGGGCGCACGCCGTGGCTGGCGCTCGCGGCGCTGATCCTGGCGGTGCCGCTGGTCGTCGCCTTCACGCTGCGGCCCGCCGTGTTCGCGGGCCAGGACCGGCTCCGGGTGCGCAATCCGTTCCGGGTGATCGTGCTGCCGTGGGGGCAGGTGGCCGCCCTGCGGTCCGGCTACTCCAACGAGATCGTCACCGCGTCGGGGAAGAAGTTCCAGCTGTGGTCCATCCCCGTCTCGCTGCGGGCGCGGAAGAAGGCGACCCGGCGGGAGTCCAAGGCGGCGGTGGAGCGGGCCGGTGGCACCGGCGGCCGGGACACCCGTGGCGGCAGTGGGTTCGGCGGGCTCGGCGGCCTCGGCGGCGGCCTGTCGCGTGGCGGCGGCGCCGTACCGGACGGGCCGGCGCGCGCCGAGACCGACCGGGTCATGGACGAGCTGCGGGAACTGTGGGAGACGCGCGAGAAGGAGGAGTCCGCGCAGGGCGAGGTGAGCGCGCGCTGGGCCTGGGAGATCCTGGGGCCGGCGGTCGCGGGGGCCGTGGTGCTGGGGATTCTGCTGGCCGTGGGCTGAGGACCCGGCGCCGGGTGTGGGCGAGGGCTCGGAGCTCGGGGCTCGGGGCTCGGGGCTCGGGGCCCGGGGTGGGCTGCTTGTGGGGTGCCGAAGTCCGGTGGGGCGGATCGTGATCGGTGTGGTGCCGATGATCACAGGGTCCTCCGTCATCATCGGCACGGGCCGCGGCCGTGACGGCCGTTCCGCGGGGCCGGAGATCTGGTGGGCAGGTAGGTCGGGGGAGCGATGAGTACGCGTTCTGCCGAGGTTCTGCGGCTGCCCGGGGCGGCGATACCCGAGGGCTGTCGGTCCTGGGACGCCGAACAGGCGGGGCGCTGGACGCGCGGGCTGCCGCCGCGCTGGGTGCCCGTGCGGGCGCGGACGTCCGTGTGGTTGGCGCTGCCGGTCGCCGCCGCGGTCGGTGCCGGTCTGCTGCACCGCTCCGCCGGACTGCCCGCCTGGGGTGCCGCACTGGTCGCCCTGCACCTCGTGTGGCTGGTGCTGCGGCCCGAGGCGGCCCTGGTTCTCGTGCCCGTCGCCGTCGCCGTCGTTCTGACGCCCGGGGACGACTCCGCCTGGCTCGTGCGGCTGGGGCTCCTGGTCGCGCTCGTGGGCGTCTGGGCGGCCGTGGGCCTGCGGCTGGCCGCACGGAAGCGGCAGCGGGCGGCGGGACTGGAGGCCGCCGGCGGAGTGACCGCCGGGGTGCCCAGGGCGCCCGGGACCGGTCGGGGACGGGCCGAGCGGGGGACGTTCCTGCTGTGGTCCGGGCTCGTCACGGTCGTCGCCGGCGGGGCCCTGTACGCCACCGCGGGCCTCCGGGACCTGACCGAGGACCGGCAGGCCGTCCCGGCGGCGGGCTGGTGCCTCACCGGGCTCGGTCTCACCGTGCTGCTCTCCGCGGCGCTGGCCCGCCGCCGGGCCGTCGGCCTGCGCCGGGCGTCCGTCCCGGTGCTGCGCGTGCTCGTGCGGGAGAACGGCGACGTCGAGACCGAGGTCTTCGCCGCCGACGACGTCGCCGCGCTGCGCCCCCTGTTCACGGTCTCCACCGCCGAGCTCGACGGGCGCGAGAAGGAGGACGCCGACGATGCCGACAACGATGCCGATGCCGATGCCGATGCCGAGGACGTCCGGGAGCTGATCTCACGGATCGACGACGAGCGCGCCGGGCCGCTGCGGGAGGCCGTTCTGTACGGAGTCCCCTACGACGGCGCCGAGGTCGTGTTCCTCGCCGCCGCGGACAAGGCCGGTGAGCCGCCGGTGGTGGAGGCGTCCGTGGGGCCCGTGCGGCCGGTGACGGGCATCGCGTTGCGGTGGAGGGCCAGGGCGGAGAAGGGGAAGGCCGTCCGGGAGGCCCGGCAGGATGAGCTGCGGGGGACCGCTGCCGCGCTCGTCGCCGAGCGGACCGGCCGGGAGGTCGCGGTGGGGGTACGGAAGTGGCGTGCCGGATGGGCGGACCGGGTGGCCGTCGGGCTGGTGCTGCTGTTCCTCCCGCTCTACTGGGAGGACTCCGGGTGGTGGAGGTACGGCTACGGCCTGGGCGCCACCCTGCTCGCCGCCCTGCTGCTGCCGCGCCGGATCGCCTGGCGGGTCACCGCCGACCGCGAGGGCCTGTGGTTCAACGGCCTGGGCGGCACCCGGCACCTCTCCTGGGACCACGTGCGGGCAGTGGAGTGCGAGGGCGTCCGGCTGCGGATCCACAGCAGGCAGGCCTCGTTCGAGGAGTGGCGGGTGGCCTCGCCCCGCTGGCCATGGCTGGAGAGCAGGCTCGGCCTGGTGCACCCGTACCAGCGGACGGCCGCCGAGATCACCGCGATGTGGCAGGACCCGGCGGCCCGCCCGGCCGGCCTCTCCGACGAGCGCCGGCGGGGGCGCGCCCTGTGGCCGCTCGGGATCGTCGTCGCCGCCGTGGGCACGGCGGCGACGCTGTTCCTGCCGTGATGCGGCCCGGCCGGCGCGGCTTGGTGCGCGGGCAGCGCGGCGACGGCGCTGTTCCGCCGTGACGCCGCCCGTTAGGCCTGCGGGGTGCGGGGTGCGGGGTGCGGGGTGCGGGGTGGCGGTGTTCGTGCGGGCGGGACGCTGCCGTGCGCCCACTGGGGGAGAGGGGTGCGCCCGGCCCGCCGGGCTCGGGTGGCTCCTGGGGCTCGAACGATGTGCGCGGCTCGCATGCCTCGTATCGCCTGTAAGCCCCGTATGGCCTGTAAGTCAGCCTCCCCCGCCGCCTCAGGGCGGGCGGGGGCTGCGGCTCGCATCGGCGTCAGCGCGCGGGCTCGTACGGCTTGCGGCCACGCGGGGCCTGCACGCCTGCCCGCACGGCCCCGCGGGGCACGTGCGGCGCGCGGTGCGGGTGACCCGTCCGCGGGAATCGTGCGCCCCGCGGACCCCGTGGGGCTTGCGGGGTCAGATGCCGGCCGCCGCCGACAGGTCCCGCTTGATCGCGGTGAGCAGGTCGTCCGCCGTGCTGCGGGCCGCCGGGAGGTCGGCGTGGGCGGTGACCGGGACCACGACCTCCAGGTAGCACTTCAGTTTCGGTTCGGTGCCGCTGGGGCGGACGATGACCCGGGCGCCGTCCAGCGTGTAGCGCAGGCCGTCGGTGGGGGGCAGCTTGTCCGTGCCCAGGGTGAGGTCCTCGGCCCGGGTGACGGCCAGGCCCGCGAGGGAGGTCGGGGGCCGCTCGCGGAGCCGCTCCATCGCGCGGGCGATGAGCGAGAGGTCCTGTACGCGGACCGAGAGCTGGTCGGTGGCGTGCAGACCGTGCTCCACGGCGAGGTCGTCGAGCAGGTCGAGCAGGGTGCGGCCCTCGGACTTGAGGGTGGACGCGAGCTCCGTGATGAGCAGGGCGGCGGTGATGCCGTCCTTGTCGCGTACGCCCTCGGGGTCCACGCAGTAGCCGAGGGCCTCCTCGTATCCGTAGCGCAGGCCGTCGACGCGGGCGATCCACTTGAAGCCGGTGAGGGTCTCCTCGTGGGGCAGGCCCGCCTTCTCGGCGATACGGCCGAGGAGGGAGGAGGACACGATCGACTCGGCGAGGACACCCCGCGCGCCGCGCCGGACGAGGTGTGCGGCGAGCAGGGAGCCGACCTCGTCGCCCCGCAGCATGCGCCAGTCGCCCTCGTGGGGCACGGCCACGGCGCAGCGGTCGGCGTCCGGGTCGTTGGCGATGATCAGGTCGGGGCCGGTCTCGCGGGCCCTGGCGAAGGCCAGGTCCATCGCGCCGGGCTCTTCCGGGTTGGGGAAGGCGACGGTCGGGAAGTCCGGGTCGGGCTCGGCCTGCTCGGCGACGAGGACGGGCTCGGGGAAGCCCGCGCGGGCGAAGGCCGCCAGCAGGACGTCCTTGCCCACGCCGTGCATCGCCGTGTACACCGTGCGGGCCGTGCGGGCGGAGTCCGGGGCGAGGACGGCGTCCGTGCGGGCCAGATAGGCGTCGAGGACGGCGTCGTCGAGGGTCTGCCAGCCGGCCTGCGGACGCGGAACGTCCTTCAGGGCGTCGATCGCGTCGATCTCGGCCGCGATCTCGGCGTCGGCGGGCGGCACGATCTGCGAGCCGTCCCCCAGGTACACCTTGTAGCCGTTGTCGCGCGGCGGGTTGTGGCTGGCGGTGACCTCCACGCCGGCGACCGCGCCCAGGTGCCTTATGGCGAAGGCGAGGACGGGGGTGGGGAGCGGACGGGGGAGCACGGCCGCCCGGAATCCGGCGCCCGTCATCACGGCCGCCGTGTCGCGGGCGAAGTCCTCCGACTTGTGGCGGGCGTCGTAGCCGATGACGACGATCCCGCCGGTCCCGGCGTTCTTCGCGAGGTACGCGGCGAGGCCGGCGGCGGCCCGGATCACGACGGAGCGGTTCATCCGCATGGGCCCGGCCCCGAGCTCACCTCGGAGCCCGGCGGTGCCGAACTGCAGGGTCCCGGCGAAACGGGCGGCGAGCTCGGTGACGTCCCCTGCCTCGATGAGCGCGGCGAGCTCGTCGCGGGTCTCCGGGTCGGGGTCCTCGGCGAGCCATGCGTGGGCGCGGGCGATGACGTCGTGCACGTCGGTGTCAACCTCTCGTCGTCTCGTGGTCCGGGTTCCCGGGGGCTGCGCCCCCGGGAACCCGTCGGCCCCGAACGGGCCTCGTCCTCGGGCTCCCCCGCAGGGGGCCGCCGGACGGGCCGAGCCCAGGGGCCGGCGCGGCGGTGGGACCGCTTCTACAGCCGGCCCAGCACCTGTGCCAGCAGGGAGCCCATGCGGGTCGCCGAGTCGCGCCCGGCCTGGAGGACCTCCTCGTGGTTCAGCGGCTCGCCGGTCATGCCGGCGGCGAGGTTGGTCACGAGGGAGATGCCGAGCACCTCGGCGCCGGCCTCACGGGCCGCGATGGCCTCCAGCACGGTCGACATGCCCACGAGGTCCGCGCCGATGGTCCGGGCCATCCGGATCTCGGCCGGCGTCTCGTAGTGCGGGCCGGGGAACTGGGCGTAGACGCCCTCCTCCAGCGTGGCGTCGATCTCCTTGCACAGGGTGCGCAGCCGCGGGGAGTACAGGTCCGTGAGGTCCACGAAGTTCGCGCCGACGATGGGGGACGTCGCCGTGAGGTTGAGGTGGTCGCTGATCAGCACCGGCTGACCGGGGCGCATGCCCTCGCGCAGGCCGCCGCAGCCGTTCGTCAGCACGATCGTCTTGCAGCCGGCCGCCACCGCCGTGCGGACGCCGTGGGCGACGGCGGCGACGCCGCGGCCCTCGTAGTAGTGGGTGCGGCCCAGGAAGACCAGCGCCCGCTTCTCGCCGATCTGGTACGAGCGGATCTTGCCGCCGTGGCCCTCGACCGCGGGCGGCGGGAAACCGGGCAGCTCGGTGACCTGGAACTCGGCGTCGGGAGCGCCCAGGGCGTCCACGGCCGGTGCCCAGCCGGAGCCCATCACGAGGGCGACGTCGTGGGTCTCGGCGCCGGTCAGTTCGCGCAGGCGCGCGGCGGCGGCGTCGGCGGCGGCGTGCGGGTCGCCCTGGATGTCGTCCGGGAGGAGAGATGCGTTCACGCGATGAGGGTAGCCGGTTCCGGCCTACGCGCGTAGATGACAGAGCCCACGGGATGGCGATCGTTGTCTTGTCGTTTCCAACGAGGCGTGGACCGCCGGGCGACGATCAGTCGTCGGTGATCAGGACGTCCTTGTCGTCGAAGACCTCGACGATGAAGATCAGCAGGCGTCCACGGCTGACCGTGTACTCGACGAGAATGTTCTGGGTCAGGCGGATCGTACGGTCGTCGCCGGTGGACCCTATGGGCCTGGACACCGAAAGGAACGGGTCGCGAGCCAGCAGGGCGATGCCCTTGTCGAACGAGGCGCGCTGTTGATCGTCGAGCCGGTCGCGGGCTTCGGCGGCCTGCACCGTGTAGTAGACGTCATACGTGCTGGGGCTCATGCGATCTCCCGTTGGTGCGCAGATGCTCCGAGTCGGCCGCGCTCAGCAAGGCCTCTTCCGCAGCTCCATCACGTAATCGTGTGGTGCCCCCGCCGACTCCGCCGCGTCGGCGATCTCGCCCAGGTAGCGGGCCGCGGGCAGCCCGCCCTCGTAGCCGTCCAGCACGAACATCCAGGCGGACTCCTCGCGCTCCAGCGTCTGCACCCGCACCCGGGCGCGCCGGTAGATGCCGAGGCCCACGCCCTCCCAGCGGTCCAGGGAGTCCTCGTCCATGGGGGCCACGTCGTACAGCGCGACGAAGACCTGGGCGCCGGGGTCCTCGACGACCGTCGCCAGCGCGCCCTCCCAGCCCAGCTGCTCGCCGCCGAACGTGAGCCGCCACCCGTTCAGCCAGCCGGTGGCGCGCAGGGGCGAGTGGGGAGCGCGGCGGGTCATCAGCCGCGCGTCGAGGTTGCCGGCGTACGCGGCGTAGAGCGACATGCAAGGAGAGTACGGCAGGCCGCGCACGCGTCACTCTCGTAACAGTGGCGCCCCCCGCGGCCCCCCGGGGCAGTACCACCGGCCCCCGTGCGGGACAATGGAGTACGTGACTCGGATCGTGATCATCGGTGGCGGACCCGGCGGCTATGAGGCTGCCCTGGTGGCCGCGCAGCTCGGCGCGGAGGTGACCGTCGTCGACTGCGACGGTCTGGGCGGGGCGTCGGTGCTGACCGACTGCGTGCCGTCGAAGACCCTGATCGCCACGGCCGAGGTGATGACCACCTTCGACTCCTCGTACGAGGAGCTGGGCATCATCGTCGCCGACGACACCCCGCCGCTGGAGCAGGCGGCCCGGGTCGTCGGGGTGGACCTCGGCAAGGTCAACCGGCGGGTGAAGCGGCTCGCGCTCGCCCAGTCGCACGACATCACCGCCTCCGTCACCCGGGCCGGCGCGCGCGTGCTGCGCGGGCGCGGCCGGCTGGCGGGCATGCAGGCCCTCGACGGCTCGCGCAAGGTCGTGGTCAGCGCCGCCGACGGCACCGAGGAGACCCTCACCGCCGACGCCGTCCTGCTGGCCACCGGCGCCCACCCGCGGGAACTGCCGGACGCCCAGCCCGACGGCGAGCGCATTCTGAACTGGACCCAGGTCTACGACCTCGGCGAGCTCCCCGAGGAGCTCATCGTGGTCGGCTCGGGTGTGACCGGCGCGGAGTTCGCCGGCGCCTACCAGGCCCTCGGCTCCAAGGTCACCCTCGTGTCCTCGCGCGAGCGCGTGCTGCCCGGCGAGGACCCGGACGCCGCAGCCGTCCTCGAGGACGTCTTCCGGCGCCGTGGCATGAACGTCATGGCCCGCTCGCGCGCCGAGTCCGCCAAGCGGGTCGGCGACCGGGTCGAGGTCACCCTGTCCGACGGCCGGGTCATCACCGGCTCGCACTGCCTCATGGCGGTCGGCGCCATTCCCAACAGCGAGGGGATGGGGCTGGAGGAGGCGGGCGTCAAGGTCCGCGAGTCCGGCCACATCTGGACCGACAAGGTCTCCCGGACCACCGCCCCCGGTGTGTACGCGGCCGGTGACGTGACCGGGATCTTCGCGCTGGCCTCCGTCGCCGCCATGCAGGGCCGGATCGCCATGTACCACTTCCTCGGTGACGCGGTGGCCCCGCTCAACCTGAAGACCGTCTCCTCGAACGTCTTCACCGACCCCGAGATCGCCACCGTCGGCTACAGCCAGTCCGACGTGGACGGCGGCAAGATCGACGCCCGGGTCGTCAAGCTGCCGCTGCTGCGCAACCCGCGCGCCAAGATGCAGGGCATCCGCGACGGCTTCGTCAAGATCTTCTGCCGGCCCGGCACCGGGATCGTCGTCGGCGGTGTGGTCGTGTCGCCGCACGCCTCGGAACTCATCCACCCGATCTCGATCGCCGTCGACAACAATCTGACGGTCGAACAGATCGCGAACGCGTTCACCGTGTACCCGTCCCTTTCCGGGTCGATCGCCGAAGTGGCGCGACAGCTGCACACCCGGAAGACGGCGGGCGAGGGCTGACGGCCGGTTTCGACTCCCCGCTGGTCACGGGGAGTTGACGGCGCGTCGTCGCCGGGTTGCCGGGCATGCGGGAGGCATAGGCGCCTGAACCAGGCCCTATACCACTTCCCGACCCCCTGTGCGAACAACTTCTACTATTCGGCGCAAAGAGCTGAAAGCAGACGGTCGTCCGCGTTACTGTCAGTTTCGTGTTCGCTGCAGAACGTCGCCAATTGATCCTCGAAATGGTGCGAGCGAACGGGGCCGTGTCGCTCCGTGAACTCGCCCGCGTCGTCCAGACCTCCGAAGTGACCGTACGGCGGGACGTGCGCGCACTGGAGGCAGAAGGACTCCTCGACCGCCGGCACGGCGGTGCGGTATTGCCGGGCGGGTTCACGCGAGAATCCGGCTTTCCGCAGAAATCCCATCTCGCGACCGCCGAAAAGACCGCCATCGCGGACCTCGCCGCGAACTTCGTCGAAGAGGGCGAGGCCATCGTGGTCGGGGCGGGCACCACCACACAGGAGCTGGCCCGCCGGCTCGCCCGGGTGCCCGGACTGACCGTCGTCACCAACTCGCTGCTGGTCGCCCAGGCGTTGGCCCATGCCAACCGGGTCGAGGTCGTGATGACCGGTGGCACCCTGCGTGGCTCCAACTACGCCCTCGTGGGGAGCGGCGCCGAGCAGTCCCTCCAGGGACTCAGGGTGTCGCGGGCCTTCATCTCCGGGAGCGGACTGACCGCCGAGCGCGGGCTGTCCACGTCCAACATGCTGTCGGCGTCCGTGGACCGGGCGCTGGTGCAGGCGGCCGCGGAGGTCGTCGTCCTCGCCGACCACACCAAGCTCGGCACGGACACGATGTTCCAGACCGTGCCGACGGACGTCATCACCCGGCTGGTGACCGACGAGCCGCCCGCGCACGACGACCGTGCGGCCACCGAGCTCCAGGCTCTGGCGGACCAGGGGGTGCAGATCGCCGTGGCCGGGGCGTCGGGGAGCCCGGGGGGTGACGCGGTCCCGGCGCGTCATCAGCAGCAGCGTCGGGACGTGCCGTTGCCTGCGCCTCGACGGGGGCAGGTGCCGGGCGCTGCCGCGGGGCTGCGGGCGGCCTCGATGCATGGGGAGCAGGCCCCTGGCGGGGAGCGGGCTCGGGTCGCGGACCTGCGTCGTCGTTGACCTCGCGGGCCGCCCCTGGGGGCTCGCCCCCAGACCCCCGTTCGGCCCTGAACGGGCCTCGTCCTCAATCGCCGGACGGGCTGGACGGCCCGGGCGTGTCGGATGGTCCCGGCAGGCCGGATGGTCCGGCCGGTCGGAACGTCCGGTAGGCCGGTAGGCCGGAAGACCGGAAGGCTTGGACGGGGCGGCCGGGCTCTGAAGCGCGGGCCTGAGGCTCGGATGGGGCGTCGGGGTGCTGGAACGCGGCGAGGCGCCCGGGGAGCGGGCGCCTCGACACGGGTGTTCCCTGGGGGTCAGTCCTTGATCTCGCAGATCGCGGCGCCCGAGGTGATGGACGCGCCGACCTCTGCGGCCAGGGCCTTGACGGTGCCGGAGCGGTGCGCGTTCAGCGGCTGCTCCATCTTCATCGCTTCGAGGACGACGATCAGGTCGCCCTCCTTGACCTCCTGGCCCTCCTCGACGGCCACCTTGACGATGGTGCCCTGCATCGGGGAGGCGAGGGTGTCGCCGGAGGCCATCGGGCCGGACTTCTTGGCCGCGCGGCGCTTGGGCTTGGCGCCCGCCGCGAGGCCCGTGCGGGCCAGGCTCATACCGAGCGAGGACGGCAGGGAGACCTCGAGGCGCTTGCCGCCGACCTCGACGACGATCGTCTCGCGGTCCGTGTCGTCCTCGGCCTCGGTGTCGGCCGGGGCCGCGAACGCGGGGATCTCGTTGACGAACTCGGTCTCGATCCACCGGGTGTGGACCGTGAACGGGTCCTGGCTGCCGGTCAGCTCGGGGGCGAACGCCGGGTCCCTGACCACCGCGCGGTGGAACGGGATCGCCGTGGCCATGCCCTCGACCTGGAACTCCTCCAGCGCGCGGGCCGCCCGCTGGAGCGCCTGCTCACGGGTGGCGCCGGTGACGATCAGCTTGGCCAGGAGCGAGTCCCACGCCGGGCCGATCACACTGCCCGACTCGACACCCGCGTCCAGGCGCACACCCGGACCCGACGGCGCGGCGAACGTGGTGACCGTGCCGGGGGCCGGCAGGAAGCCCCGGCCCGGGTCCTCGCCGTTGATACGGAACTCGAAAGAGTGACCGCGCAGCTGCGGGTCGCCGTAGCCGAGCTCCTCGCCGTCGGCGATCCGGAACATCTCACGCACCAGGTCGATGCCCGCGACCTCCTCGGTCACCGGGTGCTCGACCTGCAGACGGGTGTTGACCTCCAGGAAGGAGATCGTCCCGTCGACACCCACGAGGAACTCGACGGTGCCCGCACCGACGTAGCCGGCCTCCTTCAGGATGGCCTTCGAGGACGCGTACAGCTCGGCGACCTGGGCCTCGGACAGGAACGGCGCCGGGGCCTCCTCGACCAGCTTCTGGTGGCGGCGCTGCAGCGAGCAGTCACGGGTCGACACGACGACCACGTTGCCGTGGCTGTCGGCCAGGCACTGCGTCTCCACGTGCCGCGGCTTGTCCAGGTACCGCTCGACGAAGCACTCGCCCCGGCCGAACGCGGCGACCGCCTCACGGACGGCCGACTCGTACAGCTCGGGGACTTCTTCCAGCGTCCGGGCGACCTTCAGACCACGCCCGCCGCCGCCGAAGGCGGCCTTGATCGCGATCGGCAGCCCGTGTTCCTCGGCGAACGCCACGACCTCGCCGGCACCGGACACCGGATCCGGCGTACCGGCGACCAGGGGCGCACCGGCCCGCTGGGCGATGTGCCGGGCGGCGACCTTGTCACCCAGGTCACGGATGGCCTGCGGGGGCGGACCGATCCAGATCAGGTCCGCGTCCAGGACCGCCTGCGCGAATTCGGCGTTCTCCGAGAGAAAGCCGTAGCCGGGATGAACGGCGTCGGCACCGGACTCCCGAGCCGCGTTCAGCACCTTCTCGATGTCGAGATAGCTGGTCGCAGGAGAGTCACCGCCCAGGGCGAACGCCTCATCCGCCGCGCGGACATGCAGAGCATCCCGGTCCGGGTCGGCGTAGACGGCCACGCTCGCGATACCGGCATCCCGGCACGCCCGGGCCACGCGGACTGCGATTTCGCCACGGTTGGCGATGAGCACCTTGCGCACGATTGAGGCTCCCTCCTTGAAACAAGCCGAGTTTAGGGACTGCCGACACGCCTCTACGACCCGTCCCCAAAGGTGAGCTTGCCCACACGGAGCGTGATGCCAGGCTCACTCGACCGCGAAATCCCTTGTAGTACCGCCGTACGCAGCACTCCTCCGGCAAACCCTAGCCCTCCGGTGTGGCCAAGGTCTCTGTGAGCACGTGCTGCGGCACACTCCGTTTCTTTGTGGAGTCCCTACGAATGGCCCAACGATTCTTTGCCGCGCGCAGAACCCTTGTCCCGCGGTTTACCCGTTAGTAGCGTTCAGGGTGTTCCGAACGTACTTGAGGTAACAGCACCCTTGCTCGGGTCGGGGTCGAAAGTGGGTGGGACCGGTGGTGCGCAGACCGGTGGCGTGGATCGTGGCGGTCGTGCTCTTCGCGGAGGCGCTCGGCGTCGCCGCGGTGAACTGGTTCATGGGCGTCGTGGTGGACCGGCAGGACATGTCCCTGGCCGGAATGGACCCGGACGTCATGTCGACGTCCTCGAAGATCGGCGGGATCCTCTTCGGGCTCTACTTCGGTCTGTGCGCCGTGGTGGCCCTGCTGGTGGCGCTGCGCGACCGCGCGCCCGCCGGACTCGGCCGGGTGCTGCTGATCAGCGTCGCGGTCGTGCACGGCCTGCTGGGCGCCTTCGCGTGGGGTCTGCTGGGCTGGACGCAGTTCCTGTTCATGGTGGTGGTCCTCGCCCTGATCGTGCTGCTCCTGATGACGTACGACGCCCAGGAGCGGCCCGCGGCCCGGCAGCCGGAGGACAGCAAGGGCGACAGCGGCCCCCCGGTCGTGCCGGCGCCGGTCACGCCTCCGACGGCGCCCACAACTCCGTGATCCCGACACCCAGTTGCGCCAGCAGCCGGCGCACCAGGGGCAGGCTGATGCCGATGACGTTGCCGTGGTCGCCGTCGATGCCCTCGATGAACGGGGCCGAGCGGCCGTCGAGAGTGAACGCCCCGGCGACGTAGAGGGGTTCGCCCGAGGCGACGTACGCCGCGATCTCCTCGTCGGTCGGCTCGCCGAAGCGGACGACGGTGGAGGCGGTCGCGGACGTGTAGCGCCCGCTGACGGTGTCGTAGACGCAGTGGCCGGTCTGGAGCGTCCCGGCCCGGCCGCGCATCGCCTTCCAGCGCGCGGTGGCCTCCGCGGCGTCCGCGGGCTTGCCCAATGCCTCGCCGTCCAGGTCGAGCACCGAGTCGCAGCCGATCACCAGGGCGCCCTTGACCTCGGGCTTCGCGGCCACGACGGAGGCCTTCGCCTCGGCGAGCGCGAGCGCCAGATCGGCCGGGGTGGGGGCGGTGACGGCGTCCTCGTCGACCCCGCTCACGATCACCTCGGGGGCGAGACCGGCCTGGCGCAGCAGGTTCAGCCGGGCGGGGGACTGGGAGGCGAGGACGAGTCGGCGCATGCGCTCAGCCTAGCGGCGTGACGCTTTACCTGAGCCCCAGCACGATCATCGCTATCACCATGGCCACCGCGAGGAGGAGGCCGAGTCTCCGCAAGGTTTCCTGCATCTCGCGGAGTTCCTCGGGGGGCTCGTTCTCGGGGTCGGACCACAGCATGCCACCAGCGTGGCGCTGGGCAGGGGGCCTGTGCCTGAGTAGGCGTACTCAAATTGTGGGCCCGCAGCCGTTCACCCGATGCTCGGGTGCTTGTCGGCTGCGGGCCGGTGGGGACTGGTCGCGCCCGCGCGGCGGAGCCGCATGTCGATACGGCCCCGCGCCCCCGGCCCAGCCGCCGTCAGCTCGGCCAGTACGTGCGGGTCCAGGACGCCTGGCCGGGGTGCGGTACGCGTTGTGCCGCGATGCGGGCGGGGTCGGACCACGCGTCCCTCGGGGCTTCCACGCCGGACGGTGCGGCCGCTGCCGCCGCGGCGCGGGCCCGGACCACCGCCAGGGCGGCGGCGAGCTCCTCGGGGGTCGGGTTGCCCCGTACGACCTTGATCGTCACAGCGGCTCCTTAGAGGGGGATGTTGCCGTGCTTCTTCGGAGGGAGGGTTTCCCGCTTGGTGCGCAGCTGACGCAGGCCGCGCACGATGTGGCCGCGGGTGTCGGACGGCATGATCACCGAGTCGACGTAGCCGCGCTCGGCCGCGATGTACGGGTTGAGGAGCGTGTCCTCGTACTCCCGGATCAGCCGGGCGCGCACCGCCTCCAGATCCTCGCCGTTCGCCTGCGCCTCGGCGATCGTGCGGCGGTGCAGGATGTTGACCGCGCCCTGGGCGCCCATCACGGCGATCTGGGCGGTCGGCCAGGCCAGGTTGATGTCCGCGCCCAGGTGCTTGGAGCCCATGACGTCGTAGGCGCCGCCGAAGGCCTTGCGGGTGATCACCGTGATGAGCGGGACCGTGGCCTCCGCGTACGCGTAGATCAGCTTGGCGCCGCGGCGGATGATGCCGTCGTGCTCCTGGTCGACGCCGGGCAGGAAGCCGGGCACGTCCACGAACGTGATGACCGGGATGTTGAAGGCGTCGCAGGTGCGGACGAAGCGGGCCGCCTTCTCCGAGGCCGTGATGTCCAGACAGCCCGCGAACTGCATGGGCTGGTTGGCGACGATGCCGACCGGATGGCCCTCGACCCGGCCGTAGCCGGTGAGGATGTTCGGCGCGTACAGCGCCTGCGTCTCGAAGAACTCGGCGTCGTCCAGCACGTGTTCGATCACCGTGTGCATGTCGTACGGCTGGTTGGCGCTGTCCGGGACGATGGAGTCCAGCTCCAGGTCCTCGTCGGTGACGGACAGGTCCGCCTCCTCCGCGAACACCGGGGCCTCGGAGAGGTTGTTGGACGGCAGGTACGACAGCAGCTGCTTGACGTACTCGATGGCGTCCTTCTCGTCGCCGGCCATGTGGTGCGCCACGCCCGACACCGCGTTGTGGGTGCGCGCGCCGCCCAGCTCCTCGAAGCCGACGTCCTCGCCGGTGACCGTCTTGATGACGTCGGGACCGGTGATGAACATGTGCGAGGTCTGGTCCACCATCACCGTGAAGTCGGTGATCGCGGGCGAGTACACCGCGCCGCCCGCGCACGGGCCGACGACCAGGCTGATCTGCGGGATCACACCGGACGCGTGCGTGTTGCGGCGGAAGATCTCGCCGTACGCGCCCAGGGACGCGACACCCTCCTGGATGCGGGCGCCGCCGGAGTCGTTGATGCCGATGACCGGGCAGCCGGTCTTCAGCGCGAAGTCCATGACCTTGACGATCTTCTGGCCGTAGACCTCGCCGAGGGCGCCGCCGAAGACCGTGAAGTCCTGGGAGAAGACGGCGACCGGGCGGCCGTCGACCGTGCCGTAGCCGGTGACGACGCCGTCTCCGTACGGGCGGTTGTTCTCCAGGCCGAAGTTGGTGGAACGGTGCCGGGCGAACTCGTCCAACTCGACGAAGGAGCCCTCGTCGAGGAGCAGTTCGATCCGCTCACGGGCCGTCAGCTTGCCCTTCGCGTGCTGCTTCTCGACGGCACGCTCCGAACCGGCGTGCGTCGCTTCCTGGATGCGGCGCTGGAGATCCGCGAGCTTGCCCGCGGTCGTGTGGATGTCGATCCCTGGGATCTCGTGGCGCTCTTCCGGCTCGGACATCGGGATGTGGCTCCCTGCCTGCTCAAAAGGGGGGACGGTTACTCATCCGTAGAGTAGTGCTGGCCCTGGGGATCGGCAGTGCGGCATTCAACACACCTAGGGTGGCTTGCATGACACCGCGAGATGCAGCAGACGAGGGCGGCAGCCGGTGGTCCGATCTGGACCGTCCGCCCCTCAACGCCCCGGCGCTGCGCCGGGCGCTGGTACGGGAGGGCGGGCTGTGGTCGCAGGTGGAGGTGGTGCAGAGCACCGGTTCCACCAACTCCGACCTGGTCGACGCGGCGAACACGGGCAGGGCGCGCGAGGGCGCGGTCCTCGTCGCCGAGGAGCAGACCTCGGGGCGCGGCCGGCTGGACCGCCGGTGGACCGCGCCCCCGCGTTCCGGGCTGTTCTTCTCCGTGCTGCTCACCCCGAGCGAGGTGCCGGTGGCCCGCTGGGGCTGGCTGCCGCTGCTCACCGGGGTCGCCGTGGCGACGGGCCTGTCCCGGGCGGCGGGCATCGACACGGCACTCAAGTGGCCCAACGACCTCCTGGTGACCGTCGGGGGAGACGAACGCAAGGCGGGCGGCATCCTCGCGGAGTGGGCCGGCCAGGAGGCGGTGGTCGTCGGTGTCGGCCTCAACGTCACCGTGCGCGCGGAGGAGCTCCCGGTGCCGCTGGCGGGGTCGCTGGCCCTGGCCGGCGCGCTGAACACGGACCGGGACCCGCTGCTGCGGGGCGTCCTGCGCTCGCTGGAGGAGTGGTACGGGCGCTGGCGGGCGGCCGGCGGCGACCCGGCGGCGAGCGGTCTCCAGGAGACGTACGCGGCCGGGTGCGCGACGCTGGGACGAACAGTACGGGCCGAGCTGCCGGGGGACCGGTCGATCGTCGGCGAGGCGGTCGCGGTCGACGGGGACGGACGGCTTGTGATCGCCACGAAGGAAGGGGTACAGGAGCCGGTGGGCGCGGGAGACATCGTGCATCTGAGGCCGGCGTGACCCGAGCGCCGGGCAGCGGGTCCCCGCCGAACCGGACGGAGTGAGCTGGCGCACACCTGCCGTAGAGTTGAGGCCGGTCGATACCTGACCGCGGAAGATCGGAAGGGCAGCAGGCGTGACCGTCGACGACA
This sequence comes from Streptomyces sp. NPDC060002, assembly GCF_042737245.1. Classification (NCBI taxonomy): domain Bacteria; kingdom Bacillati; phylum Actinomycetota; class Actinomycetes; order Kitasatosporales; family Streptomycetaceae; genus Streptomyces; species Streptomyces sp. NPDC060002. The sequence goes on along the minus strand of NZ_JBHWUW010000010.1, from coordinate 103,290 downwards.
CGGGCTCCGGCGCGGGTGCGGACGGCCGGGGAAACCTGCCGGCCGCCGAACCCGGTGAGCCGGGCGACCCCGGTGAGGACCCGCATCCTCTCGCCCTGCGCCTCGAGCAGCTCATCCTCGGCGCCGAGCGGCGCTACACCCCGTTCCAGGCCGCCCGCAGCGCCGGTGTCTCCATGGAGCTGGCGTCGCGTTTCTGGCGGGCCATGGGCTTCGCCGACATCGGGCAGGCCAGGGCGCTCACCGAGGCCGACGTCCTCGCCCTGCGGCGCCTGGCCGGTCTCGTGGAGGCGGGGCTGCTGAGCGAGGCGATGGCCGTGCAGGTGGCGCGGTCCACCGGACAGACCACCGCCCGTCTGGCGGAATGGCAGATCGACTCCTTCCTGGAGGGGCTGACCGAGCCGCCCGAGCCGGGGATGACCCGCACCGAGGTCACGTATCCCATCGTCGAGCTGCTGCTGCCCGAACTGGAGGAGTTCCTCGTCTACGTCTGGCGCCGGCAGCTCGCCGCCTCGGCGGGCCGGGTCGTCCAGGCCGCCGACGACGAGGAGATGGTCGACCGGCGGCTGGCCGTCGCCTTCGCGGACCTCGTCGGCTTCACCCGGCTGACCCGGCGGATGGAGGAGGAGGAACTCGGCGAACTCGTCGAGGCCTTCGAGACGACCGCCGCCGACCTGGTCGCCGCCCGCGGCGGACGGCTGATCAAGACGCTCGGCGACGAGGTGCTGTACGCGGCCGACGACGCGGGCATCGCCGCCGACATCGCGCTGCTGCTCGTCGAGACGATGAGCAACGACGAGACGATGCCCGAACTGCGGGTCGGCATGGCGTTCGGCACGGTCACCACCCGGATGGGCGATGTCTTCGGCACGACGGTCAACCTGGCCTCACGGCTGACGTCGATAGCTCCCCGGGACGCCGTCCTCGTCGACAGCGCCTTCGCCGAGGAGCTGATCCGCACCGGCGACGCCCCGGCCTCCGAGGCCGAGGCGGCGGAGGAGGCGGCCGCCGCCGAGAAGGAGGGCGAGGAGCCGCCGAAGTACCGCTTCGCGCTCCAGCCCATGTGGCAGCGGCCGGTGCGCGGTCTCGGCGTGGTCGAGCCCTGGCTGCTGACACGACGCAACGACGTCGACGGCTAGAGCCTGCCCGCTCTAGAGCCCCGGTACGGCGGCACCGAGCGGGTCCACGCACAGACCGATGACGGGAACGCAGACGCCCGGCTGACGTGGATCGGCGGGCTGCTCCGGCTGGGGCGCGGGGGCGGCCGTGGTCGGGGCGGGGGCCGGGGTCCTCGGGGGCGATGTGGGCCGCGGGGCGGTGGTCGCCTCGGGCGCCGGGGCGCGGGGCGCGGGCGCGGCCGGGGTGTAGGTGGCGCCCGGGGTGAGGGCGACGGACGTCGGTGCGCCGGGCACGCCCGGGACCAGGCTGGCCGCGGGCGCGGGCGCGGGGGCGGTGCTCGCTCCGCCCATCGCGCTGGGCGCGGTCGGAGAGGGCGCCACGGTGGCGGACGGGCCGGCCGAGCGGCCGGCATCGCTGCCGGCCCCGCTGTCGGTGTCGCTGTCGGTGTCGGTCTCCGTAGTGCCCGCGACGGGTTCGGGTCGCGGTTCGGCCTCCGCGGTGCCGAGGCCACCGGCGCCGCCTGGGTCGGGGGTCAGCCGGACGAGGCTCAGCACCCCGGCGGCCAGCGCGAGACCGCCGGCGGCGAACAGCACCTTGCGGGGGCGGGGGCGGCGGTGCCGGCCCCGGGGGCGCGGGGCCCACAGCCCGCCGGTCTCCCCGGACGCCGCCTCGTCCTGCGGAGCCGTCTCGTACTGCCCGGTCCATGTGCTCACCGGCATGCTCGTCATCGCGTTCCCTCCCCGATGCGGTAGCGCCCCCGATGCGCCGGGGCGGACGCACGGTATGCGCTGCCGTGAGTGATGCGGGCGGAGTTGGGCGGCATGTCACTCGAACGGGTCGGCAGGGCCGCAATACGGGGTGGTGCGCGAGGCCGGTCCGCTCTTTCGCCTCCCGGCCCCGGCTGCGATGATCGGACGAGCGTTGTTAACCCGCGTTAACCGGAGGGTGTCGTGAGCGGTGTCGGGAGCGGTGTCATGAGCGAGGAGCGGTTCGGGGAGTTCGTCCTGGTGCGGCGGCACGGGGACGGCGGGCACGTCGCCGAGCTGGTCCTCGACCGGCCGAAGGCCATGAACGCCGTCTCCACCGACATGGCCCGGTCGATCGCCGGGGCGTGCGCGGCGCTGGGCGGGGACCGCGACGTGCGGGTGGTGGTGCTGACCTCGACGCACGAGCGGGCGTTCTGCGTCGGCGCCGACCTGAAGGAGCGGAACTCCTTCAGCGACGCCGAACTGCTGCGGCAGCGGCCGCTGACCCGCGCCGCTTACACGGGGGTGCTGGAACTGCCGGTGCCCTCGGTCGCGGCGGTGCACGGCTTCGCGCTGGGCGGCGGCTACGAACTGGCGCTGGCGTGCGACGTGATCGTGGCCGACGGTACGGCCGTGGTCGGGCTGCCGGAGGTGTCGGTGGGCGTGATCCCCGGCGGCGGCGGGACCCAGCTGCTGCCGCGCCGGGTGGGGGCGGCCCGGGCGGCCGAGCTGGTGTTCACGGCGCGCCGGGTGGCGGCGGCCGAGGCGCGGGAGCTGGGTCTGGTGGACGTCCTGGTGGAGGACGGGCGGGACCGGGAGGAGGCGCTGGCGCTGGCCGGGCGGATCGGCGGCAACTCGCCGGTCGGGCTGCGGGCGGCGAAGCGGGCGCTGCGCCTGGGGCAGGGGCTGGAACTGCGGGCCGGGCTCGAGGTCGAGGACGCGGCGTGGCGGTCGGTCGCCTTCTCCGGGGACCGGGCGGAGGGGGTGGCGGCCTTCAACGAGAAGCGGAAGCCGCAGTGGCCGGGCGAGTGAGGGAGCGGCGGTCGGGCGACACGCGACCGGAGGTGCGCTCATCACTCTCAGTGGCGCTTCGGTGTCCCCTTTCTGGCTGAATGTCCCTAGCCTGGGGAGATGGGTGACGACAGACGCCTGGTGGCCGTGGTGGCGCTCGCGCAGGGGATGGCGGCCGCGCACACCCCCCGCGAGACGTGGCGGGCGGCGGCCCTCGGGGCCTGCCGGGCGCTGTCCGCAGGCTTCGCCGCGCTCTCGGTGTGGGAGCGGGACCTCGGGCGGCTGCGCGTCCTGGTGAACGTGGGGGACCGGGCCGCCGACGAGGACGAGTTCCCGGACGGCGAGGCCTATCCGGTGCACCAGTTCCCCGAGATCACGGAGTTCCTGCACGAGCGCTGGGTGGCCGGCGGTGAGCCCGACGCCTGGGTGGAGACGGCCCAGGGGCCCGCCGCCGGTCGCCCCGGCTACTGCCACCAGCGGGTCGCCGCCCTGCGCCGCCGGGGCCGCGGTTCCTGTGTGGTCGCGCCGATCGTGCTGCACGGTCGCGCGTGGGGCGAGCTGTACGTCGCCCGCTCCGTGGGCACTCCCGTCTTCGACCGGGCCGACGCCGACTTCGCCACCGTCCTCGCCGCCGTCGTCGCCGCCGGGCTCGCCCAGACCGAGCGGCTGGAGGAGGCCCGCCGGCTCGCCTTCACCGACGCCCTCACCGGTCTGGCCAACCGCCGTGCCGTCGACGTACGGCTGGAGGAGGCGGTCGAGCGGCATCGTGCGGAGGGAATCGTCGTCAGTCTCGTCGTGTGCGACCTCAACGGGCTGAAGCGGGTCAACGACACCCTCGGGCACGCTGTCGGGGACCGGCTGCTGGAGCGGTTCGGGTCGGTGCTGTCGCTGTGCGGGGCCATGCTGCCCGGCGCGCTGGCCGCCCGGCTCGGCGGCGACGAGTTCTGTCTGCTGGCCGTCGGGTCGCTCGCCGACGATGTCGTCAAGGTCGCCGACGAACTCTGCCGGCGGGCCGGTGAGCTGGAGCTCGGCGAGGGGGTGGCCTGCGGGGTCGCCTCCACCGAGGACCCCATCGGGCCGGTGTCCTCCGCCCGCAGGCTGTTCCGGCTGGCCGACGCCGCCCAGTACCGGGCCAAGGCCGTACGGGCCGCCCGGCCGGTGGTCGCCGGGCGCGCGGGCCCCGACGATCCCGTCGTGCGCCTCGCCGACGAGCCGTCCCACGGGCGGACCGCCGAGCGGCGACGGTTCAGGGGGCGGCGTTGAGGGTGTGACCCGTTCGGTAAGGGGTGAACCCGGTACCCACTGGTGACATCCCGGTCTTCACTGCGTACGCTCCTGAATATGGATATGCACACTGTGGTGGTGGGGACGTCCGGCGTGACCGCGTCCGACGTGCTCGCCGTGGCGCGCGACGGCGCCCGGATCGAGCTCTCCGGGGAGGCGGTGGCGGCCCTGGCCGCGGCCCGCGAGATCGTGGACGCGCTGGCGGCCAAGCCCGAGCCCGTCTACGGCGTCTCCACCGGGTTCGGCGCCCTCGCCACCCGGCACATCAGCCCGGAGCTGCGCGCCCGGCTCCAGCGCAACATCGTCCGCTCGCACGCCGCCGGAATGGGCCCGCGGGTCGAACGCGAGGTCGTCCGGGCGCTGATGTTCCTGCGGCTGAAGACCGTCTGCTCCGGGCGCACCGGCGTCCGGCCCGCTGTCGCGCAGACCATGGCCGACATCCTCAACGCCGGCATCACCCCGGTCGTGCACGAGTTCGGCTCCCTCGGCTGCTCCGGCGACCTCGCCCCGCTCTCGCACTGCGCCCTCACCCTCATGGGGGAGGGCGACGCGGAGGGCCCGGACGGCGCCGTACGGCCCGCCGGAGAGCTGCTCGCCGAGCACGGCATCGCCCCCGTCGAACTGCGCGAGAAGGAGGGCCTGGCGCTCCTCAACGGCACCGACGGGATGCTCGGCATGCTGGTCATGGCCCTCGCCGACCTCGACATGCTCTACAAGTCCGCCGACGTCACGGCCGCGCTCAGCCTGGAGGCGCTGCTCGGCACCGACAAGGTGCTCGCCCCCGAACTGCACGCCATCCGCCCGCACCCGGGGCAGGGCGCCTCGGCCGCCAACATGCTGGCCGTGCTGGCGGGTTCGGAACTCACCGGCCACCACCAGGACGACGCGCCCCGGGTCCAGGACGCCTACTCGGTGCGCTGTGCCCCGCAGGTCGCCGGCGCCGGCCGCGACACCATGGCGCACGCCCGGCTCGTCGCGGAGCGGGAGCTGGCCTCGGCCGTCGACAACCCGGTGGTGCTGCCCGACGGGCGGGTCGAGTCCAACGGCAACTTCCACGGCGCGCCGGTCGCCTACGTCCTGGACTTCCTCGCCATCGCCGTCGCCGACCTCGCCTCCATCGCCGAGCGGCGCACCGACCGGCTGCTGGACAAGAACCGCAGCCACGGCCTCCCGCCGTTCCTCGCGGACGACGCCGGGGTCGACTCCGGGCTGATGATCGCCCAGTACACGCAGGCCGCGCTGGTCAGCGAGTTGAAGCGGCTGGCCGTACCGGCGTCCGCCGACTCGATCCCGTCCTCCGCGATGCAGGAGGACCATGTGTCGATGGGCTGGTCCGCGGCCCGCAAGCTGCGCACCGCCGTCGACAACCTCACGCGGGTGATCGCCGTCGAGCTGTACGCCGCCACGCGCGGGGTGGAGCTGCGGGAGGGGCTCACCCCGGCGCCGGCGACGCGTGCGGTCATCGAGGCGGTACGCAAGGCGGGCGTGCAGGGGCCCGGCCCGGACCGGTTCCTCGCGCCCGACCTCGCGGCGGCGGACGCCTTCGTGCGCGGCGGACTGCTCGTCGCCGCGGTGGAGACGGTCACCGGACCGCTGCGGTAGAGCGGTGGGGCCCCGCCGCACGGATGTGACGGCAGGGCCCCTGTGCGCCGCACGCGTCGGCGGGCTACTTCAGTCGCTCAGCTGCTCCGGCTGCTTCGGTCACTTCAGCTTGGCGACCTGCGCGTCGACCACGGCCGCCGGGATGGCGCCCATGTCGCCGCCCTTCGTCATCGCGGCGAAGTTCACCGTGTAGAACGTGGCGACGGTGTTGCCCTTGCGCACCACGGTCGTGTGGAAGGCGGCCGTGCCCGCGCCGTCCATGTCGACGTCCTCGGTGAACGCCACCACCTCGTCGCCCTGCGCGGCGCCCTTCTCCGCGGCGACCTTGGTGACCTTGGTGTTCTCACCGTCGGCCGCCAGGCCGTAGCCGCCGGCACAGGCCGTCACACCGTCGGATACGGCCTTCAGTGCCTTCTCGGCGCCGTCGCCCTCGTAGGAGGACAGACCCACGAACGTCATGTCGACGTCGAAGGCGTCCGCGATGTCCTCGGGCTGGACGGTGGCGGACGACGCCTTGTCCTCCGAGACCGAGTTGCTGGCGTTCGCGTCCGTGTCGCCCGGGGCGAGACCGGCCGTGGCCCAGGCGAGCGGGTCGCAGGCCGGCTTGTCGGTCTTCACCTGGGACTTGGAGGTCGGCAGGGTGTCGTCGCCCGAGTCGGACTTGTAGCCCTTGAGTTCGCCCTGCGCGAGCAGCAGCTTCTCCAGTTCGGCGGTGGTGAGCGCCTTCGCGGCCGGAGCGGACGAGGAGGAGCCGGCGGACGAGGAGGCCTTGGAGTCCGCGGAGTCCTTCGACCCCTCGTCCGAACATGCGGTGAGGAGGGAGAGCGACAGCGCGCCTATGGCGGCGGTGGCGCACAGCCGTGCCCCCGGTGATCTCTTCATGAGCGAACTATGAAGAGCCTGTCAAGGAACAGTCAAGTTAATTCAAAAACCCAGACGTTCCCGGCGAACGGAATAAACCACGAAGCCCGCGCCCAGCGCGAGAAGCGTGGTTCCGCCGACGACGTAAGGGGTCGTGTCGAAACTGCCGGTGTCGGCGAGCCGGGTGCCGTCGTCGGCCGTGATGTCGGCCGTCGTCTCGGCCGTCGTGTCGGTCGTCGTCCCGGTCGTGGTCCTGGCCGCCGTCCCGGTCGTGCCGTCGGCGCCGGTGTCGGCGGTGGTGTCTGTCGTGGTCGTCGACGCGGCCCGTGCCTGGGTCGTGATCTGCGTCGTCGTGCCCGTTCTGGCCGGAGTGTCCTGGGAAGCGTTCGCGGACGGGACGAACCACAGGGCGCCCAACAGGGCCCCCGCGGCGGTGGCGGTCAGCAACGGACGTCGAGCGGATGACACGGAATATCTATCCCCTTGTGGCGCTGGCGAATTGGCCGTGTGGTCCGATGCTAATGAAAGTCGCGGGTCGCGGGAAAGTTGCGGGAGCTGTGAGCCGTACGCTCCGGCCATGAGCACTGAAGAGACATCACGTTTTGTTCGGATTAGAGTAGATATTCTCCTCGAGGTGCACGACGAGGACGCCGTGACGACGGCGGCACTGCGGCGGATCGCCGACGACGCGGAGCTCCCGGACGCCGAGCGCGCGCACGCCGAGGGCGCTGTGACGGAAGACACCGCGGAGGCCCTCGCCTATCTCGTCGACCCGTTCGACCTGGTCGGTGAGGTGCCCGGAGTGGAGCTCCAACAGGCCTCCTGGTCCAGCGAACGGATCGACTACGACCCGGATTCGCCGGAGTGGGACCTCGACGAGGATGATGTCGACGAGGATGACGGGGCGGACGGCGAAAAGGGCGGCATCGGCTGAGCGTTCCGGGAAACTCGTGAACCCCGGACGGCAACCGCCGACCGGGGTTTCGTCGTCTCAGCAGACGCACGAACCGACACCCGCACCGGCCGCGCCATGAACGTGGCGTGCCCCACACCTTCGGGAATGTGGAACGGGAGGAACCGGTCGTAGCGTTGATGTTCTTGACGGGGACTCTCTGGGTTCTGGTAATCGGCAACGATGGAGAAGCGTGTGATGACGGACAGTAGGCGGCGCCGGGGTCTGAGGGCCGCGTCCGCACTGCTCGGCGGTGTTCTGGTGCTCTCTGCGTGTTCCGGCGGCGACAGTGACGCCTCCGACGGCGGAGGCAGCTCCTCGCAGGCCAAGGCCGACGAGGCGGCGGCCAAGAAGTCCTCCGAGGCCCAGATCAAGATCACGCCCGCGGACGGTTCGGACAACGCCTCCATCAACAACTCGGCGGCCGTCACGGTGAGCAAGGGCACGCTCACGGCGGTGACGATGACCACCTCCGACGGCACGGCCGTCGAGGGCGCGCTCTCCGCCGACAAGACCAGCTGGAAGCCGAACGCGCAGCTCGAGCGCTCCACCACCTACAAGGTGGCGGCCGAGGCGAAGGACTCGGGCGGCCTCGTGGCGCACGAGAACGCCTCCTTCACCACGGTCTCCCCCGACAACAGCTTCATAGGCAACTTCACGCCGGACGACGGCTCGACCGTCGGCGTGGGCATGCCCGTGTCGATCAACTTCAACAAGGAGATCACCAACAAGGCGGCCGTCCAGAAGGGCGTCACGGTCACCTCCACCAGCGGTCAGGAGGTCGTCTGCCACTGGTTCTCCACCCAGCGCATGGACTGCCGTCCCGAGGACTACTGGAAGGAGAACTCCACCGTCACGCTGAAGCTCGCGCTCGACGGGGTGGAGGGCGCCGACGGTGTCATCGGGGTCCAGCAGAAGACGGTCACCTTCAAGGTCGGCCGCAACCAGGTCTCGTACGTCGACGCGAAGACCAAGCAGATGAAGATCACGCACAACGGCGCGGTCATCAAGACCATCCCGATCTCGGCCGGCTCGCCCGACAACAAGACGTACGAGGGCCAGATGGTGATGTCGGAGATGTTCAAGGAGACGCGCATGAACGGCGCGACCGTGGGCTTCACCGATGACGACGGCAAGGGCGAGTACGACATCAAGGACGTCCCGCACGCCATCCGCCTCACCAACTCCGGCACCTTCGTGCACGGCAACTACTGGGGCGCGAAGTCCGTCTTCGGCTCGGTGAACACCAGCCACGGCTGCGTGGGTCTGTCCGACACCAAGGGCGCCAACGACACGGGCACGGCGGGCTACTGGTTCTTCACCCACTCCATCGTGGGCGACGTCGTGGTGGTCCAGAACACCGGCGACAAGACCGTGTCCCCGGACAACGGCCTCAACGGCTGGAACATGGACTGGGCGCAGTGGAAGGCGGGTTCGGCCGTCTGAGGTAGTTCCTGACGGTCGGTTCGACAGTCGACCCACAGCTTTCCGGTGCCGCCCCCAGGGGCGGCACCGGTGTTTCCGGGGTTGATCACAGCCTTCTCATCGTTCTCTTATTTCGGCCTTATCCCTTCATCACGCGCGGTACCTACCGTGCGGCCATGTTCTTCACCTACCTGAGGCGCGAACTGCGCCGCCGTAGAAAAGCGGCCCTCGTCGTCGCCTCCGGGCTCGCGCTGGGCATCGCGCTGGTCATCGTGGTCACCTCCGTGTCCTCCGGGATGGGGAAGGCCCAGGACAAGGTCCTCCAGTCCCTGTACGGACTGGGTACGGACATGACGGTCACCAAGGCCGCCTCGCCCACCGCGAGCGCCTCGGACCGGCCGCGCTTCCAGTTCGACGCACAGGACGACGACTCCGACGCGGAGCAGAGCACCGACCGCGTCATGGTGCAGGGTTTCCAGACCCTGTCGACCGCGACCGTCACCAAGGTCGGCAAGCAGGGCGGTGTCTCCGACGCGGTCGGCGGACTGAGCCTGCAGGTCCTCAAGGTCGACGGCCAGTTCACCCGCGGCCAGTTCCAGCAGAACGACAACGCGGGCGGCGGGGGCGGCCAGCAGGGCGGCGGCGCCGGCGGCAACGGCGGCGGCACCGGCCAGCCGCAGGGTGAGGTGCAGGGCGGCGGAGCCAACTTCGACGTCAACAGCTACTCCGTCTACGGCACCGACGTCACCGAGCCCGCGCTCGGCCCGCTGACCTCCTCGACGATCACCAGCGGCCGTACCTTCAAGACCACGGAGAACAACGGCAAGGTCGCCGTCCTCGACTCGGCGTACGCCAAGGAGAAGTCGCTCAAGGTCGGTTCCACGCTGACCATCAGCAAGGTCAAGTTCTCGGTGATCGGCATCGCCACGGCCGACAGCGGTGACGCCGCGGCCAACGTCTACCTTCCGCTGACCCAGGCCCAGACCCTCAGCGACTCGAAGGACAAGGTCACCACGATCTACGTCAAGGCGACCGACTCCCAGAAGATCGACAGCGTCAAGTCGACGATCCAGAAGAACGTCTCCGGCACTACGGTGACGACCTCCGCCGACCTCGCGGACACCGTCTCCGGCTCCCTCTCCACGGCCTCCTCGCTCGCCACCAACGTCGGCAAGTGGCTGTCCATCGCGGTCCTGATCGCCGCCTTCCTGGTCGCCGGTCTGCTCACCTCCTCGGCGGTCTCCCGCCGCGTCCGTGAGTTCGGCACGCTGAAGGCGCTGGGCTGGAAGTCCGGCCGGGTCACCCGGCAGGTCGTCGGCGAGGCCATGGTCAACGGTCTGCTGGGCGGTGCCCTCGGCATCGGGCTGGGCCTGGCCGGCGCGTACGCCGTGACCGCGATCAGCCCCACGCTCCAGGCCCAGTTGGGCGGCGGCAGTGGCGGCGGCGGGGGCCAGGGTGGTCCCGGCGGTGGTGGCGGCGGCTTCGGCGGTGGCGGTCGCCAGGCGGCGGCCAAGACCCTCGACGTGGCGCTGACGGCGCCGGTGAGCGTCACGACGGTGGCCGTCGCGGTGGGTCTCGCCGTGGCCGGCGGTCTGATCGCCGGGGCGTTCGGCGGCTGGCGCGCCTCGCGGCTGCGCCCGGCCGACGCGCTGCGCCGCGTCGAGTAGCCGAACCGCCCCCACCCCCATACGCACACCAGGAGTTGTTGTCCCCATGTACGAACTCAGAGGCGTCACCAAGCGCTACACCCGGGGCAAGGAGACGGTCCACGCCCTCGCCGGGGTCGACCTGACCATCCCGGACGGCGACCGGCTCGTCATCCAGGGCCCCACCGGCGGCGGCAAGTCCACGCTGCTGCAGATGATCGGCGCGCTCGACCGGCCGTCCGAGGGCGAGATCGTCCTCGACGGCGTCGACCTGGCCAAGCTCTCCGAGGCCAGGCTGACGAAGGTGCGCAGCGAGAACATCGGCTTCGTCTTCCAGTCCTTCAACCTCATCCCGACGCTCAACGCGCAGGAGAACGTCGAGACCGCGCTCGTCCCGCTCGGCGTGAAGGTCAAGGAGCGGCGCGAGCGGGCCGCCGAGGCGCTGCGGTCCGTGGGCCTGGGCGAGCGCCTCGGGCACCTGCCGTCCGAGATGTCCGGCGGCCAGCAGCAGCGCGTCGCGATCGCCCGCGCGCTGGTGAAGCAGCCGAAGGTGCTGCTCGCCGACGAGCCCACCGGCAACCTCGACGAGAGCATGCGCGACGAGATCATGGACGTGCTGCACACCATGTGGAAGGAGCACGGGCTGACCTTCATCATGGTCACCCACGACTCCTCGATCGCGAAGAAGGCCCCGCGCGTCGCCACGATCCGCAAGGGAAAGATCACGGTGAAGGAGAACGCGGCGTCGGCCTGACGCGGGCGCGGCGCGCCGAATCGCTGAGCGCTGAGCGAACGCCCGCCGGAAGACGAGCCTCCGGCGGGCCGTTCGTGCTTGCGTGGCCCCATGACGGCACCCGAGACAGCCACGCCCCGCACCACGGTCGAGTACATCCGGTACCGGATCCCCGAGGAGCGGTCCGCGGAGTTCCTGGCCGCGTACACCCGAGCCGCGCGTGAGCTCGCGTCCTCCCCGCACTGCGTCGACTACGAACTCGCCCGCTGCGAAGAGGACTTCGGGCACTTCATCCTGCGGATCACCTGGTCCTCGACCGAGGACCACCTCGAGGGCTTCCGCACCTCGGACCTGTTCCCCGTCTTCCTCGCGGAGATCCGCCCGTACATCGGGCACATCGACGAGATGCGGCACTACAAGGCCACCTCGGTGCGCGGGACGGGCTCCGCCGTGCCCACGCTGTACGCGTGGGCGGGCGGGGCGGAGGCCTTCGCCCGGCTCACCGAGGTCTTCTACGCCAAGGTGCTCCAGGACGACCTGCTCGCGCCGGTGTTCGCGGGCCTCGCCCCCGAGCACGCCGAGCACGTCGCCCTCTGGCTCGCGGAGGTCTTCGGCGGGCCGGCGAGCTACTCGGCGACGCAGGGCGGCCACAGCCACATGGTGGCCAAGCACTTCGGCCGGGACATCACCGAGCCCCAGCGCCGGCGCTGGGTCGAGCTCATCCAGGACGCCGCCGACGAGGCGGGTCTGCCGACCGACGCCGAGTTCCGTTCGGCGTTCCTCGCCTACGTGGAGTGGGGCACGCGGCTCGCCGTCCACTTCTCCGGCCCGGACGCCAAGCCGCCGGCCGAGCAGCCGGTGCCGCAGTGGGGATGGGGCGCGGCTCCGCCGTACCAGGGCTGACGGTCCCGAAGGGGGAGGGGGCAGGGGCGGATCTCAGGCGGACGGAGTCTGGGAGCCGGCCCCCGCCCGTGTCGCGTCCGCGCCCCAGCTCGCCAGCAGCCGCAGCGCCTCCGCCGAGGCCGACCCCGGATCCGCGTGGTACGTCACCATCGTCTGTTCGCCGTCGCCCATCAGCCTGAACCCCTCGAAGTTCAGGGAGAGTTCGCCGACCAGCGGATGCCTCAGCAGCTTCACGCCGTGGCTCTTCTCCTTGACGTCGTGGGTCGCCCACAGCCGCCGGAAGTCCTCGCTCTTCACCGACAGCTGGCCCACCAGCGCGGAGAGCCGCGGGTCGTCCGGGTAGCAGCCCGCGTCCATGCGCAGGGCGCAGACGATGTCGATCGCCTTCTGCTCCCAGTCCACGAAGAGGTCCCGGTAGTCCGGGCGCAGGAAGACCAGCCGGGCCCAGTTGCGCTCCGCCACCGCCAGCTCCGCCCAGTCGCCGAAGACCGCCGCCGCCATCCGGTTCCAGCCCAGGATCTCGGTGCGCCGCCCGATGAGGTACGCCGGCACGGAGTCCATCGTGTCCAGCAGCTGCCGCAGCGGGCCCCGCACCTGCTGGGGCGGCGCGGTCTGCTTCTTCTTGTGCTTCGGCTTTGCCAGGTGGGTGAGATGCGCGTGCTCGGCGTCGGAGAGCCGCAGCGCCCTGGCGATGGAGTCCAGCACCTCCGCCGACACGTTCCGCCCGTTGCCCTGCTCCAGGCGCGTGTAGTAGGCCACCGACACGCCGGCCAGCTGTGCCAGCTCCTCGCGCCGCAGCCCCGGCACCCTGCGGTGCCGCCCGAAGTCCGGCAGTCCCACGTCCTCCGGCTTCAGCCTGGCCCGCCGGGTGCGCAGGAACTCGCTGAGCTCGGCACGCCGGTCCAGGGAGGCGCCGGGGCGTTCGGGGCGTTCGTCCATGCCGTCCAGTATTCCCGGTCGTACGCACACCAGCCTGACCCCGCCAGTGGTAGGCACAGCAGACGTACGCAGAGGCGTGACCTGGGTGATTCTTGTGAGATGGGGCAGGCTTGACGTCGTACCCGGCCCGAAGGCAGGCCGGAAACACGACCCCCCCAAGGAGATCCCAGGCATGACCACCGTTGCCGCGTACGCCGCACCGTCCGCCAAGGCTCCGCTGGAGCGCACGACGATCGAACGCCGCCCGGTGCGCGAGTTCGACGTACTGATCGACATCGAGTTCGCCGGAATCTGTCACTCGGACATCCACCAGGCCCGGGAGGGCTGGGGCGAGGCGATCTTCCCGATGGTGCCCGGTCACGAGATCGCGGGCGTCGTCTCCGAGGTCGGCCCCGGTGTCACCAGGTTCGCCGTCGGCGACCGCGTGGGCGTCGGCTGTCTCGTCGACTCCTGCCGTGAGTGCGACAACTGCGAGGCCGGCCTGGAGCAGTACTGCACCGGCGGCAGTGTCGGCACGTACAACGCCGTCGGCAAGGACGGTGAGCCCACCTACGGCGGCTACGCGCAGAAGATCGTCGTCGACGAGAACTACGTCGTCCGCATCCCCGAGGGCCTCTCGCTCGACGTCGCCGCGCCGCTGCTCTGCGCCGGCATCACCACGTACTCCCCGCTGAAGCACTGGAACGCCGGCCCCGGCAAGAAGGTCGCGATCCTCGGCATGGGCGGCCTCGGCCACATGGGCGTCAAGATAGCGCACGCCCTCGGCGCCGAGGTGACCGTCCTGTCCCAGTCGCTGCGCAAGAAGGACGACGGTCTGAAGCTGGGCGCCGACCACTACTACGCCACCAGCGACCAGAAGACCTTCGAGGAGCTGCGCGGCACCTTCGACCTCATCCTCTCGACGGTCTCGGCCCCGCTGAACCTGGACACGTACCTGTCCCTGCTGAAGACCGACGGCGCCTTCGTGAACGTGGGCGCGCCCGAGGAGCCCGTCGCGCTCAACCTGTTCTCGGTGATCGGCGGCCGCAAGACCCTCGCCGGCTCCGGCATCGGCGGCATCCAGGAGACCCAGGAGATGCTGGACTTCTGCGCCGAGCACGGCTTGGGCGCCGAGATCGAGCTGATCAGCGCCGACCAGATCAACGAGGCGTACGAGCGGGTGCTCGCCAGCGACGTCCGCTACCGGTTCGTGATCGACACGTCGACGATCTGACGCACCTCGTGACGGTTCACCTCGCGGACCTCGTGACGGACCTCGCGGCCTCGTGGCGGTCCGTGCGGCTTCCCGACCGTGCGTGGGGGCCCCGGCGCCTCGCCGGGGGCCCTTCCTCGTCGCCCGACGGGGGCCGGGCGACGGGCGCCTCAGGCGTCCCTTCGGCCCCTCCCCAGCAGCCACAGGAGATACGGGCCGCCCACCAGCGCGGTCAGCGCGCCGACCGGGATCTCCAGCGGCGGCAGCAGTGTGCGGGCGGCCAGGTCCGCGCCGACCAGGATCACCGCGCCGGTCAATGCGGCAACCATTAGGGGAAGTTGGGGCGTCCGCGTGAGGCGGCGGGCCAGTTGGGGCGCGGTGAGGGCGACGAAGCCGATCGGTCCCGCCGCGCCCGTCGCGGTGGCCGCGAGCACGACTCCGAGGACGGTCAGACCGAGCCGCGCCCGGCCCACCCGTACGCCGAGCGCGGCCGCGGTGTCCGTGCCGAGGCCGAGCGGACGGGCGGCCCGGCTCGCCCACACCAGCGCGGGCAGCGCGAGCAGGAGCACGGCGGCCAGCGGCCCCGCCTGCTCCCGGCCGCGGCCGTTCAGGCTGCCGGTGAGCCACAGCTTCACCTGCTCGGCGGCCTCCAGTTCGCTGTCGGTGAGGTACAGCTGGACGACCGCGGACAGCGCGACGCCGATGCCGACGCCGGTGAGCACGAAGCGGTTCGGCTGCATCCCGCGGCGCCAGGCGAGCAGGTAGACGAGGGCCGCGGCCGCGAGACCGCCCGCGACGGACACCGCGGGCATCGCGCCGGGCGAGGCGACCGCTCCGGTGGCGAGGGCGAGGACGGTCGCGGCTGCGGCGCCGTGGCCCACCCCGATCACGTCCGGACTGGCCAGCGGGTTGCGGGTGACCGTCTGCACGAGCGCCCCGGACAGCCCGAGGGCGGCGCCGACGAGGGCGCCGAGGGCGATACGCGGGACCCGGAGCTCGCCCACGACCAGATCGTAGGGACCGGCGTCACCGCGCAGGGTGCGCCACACCTCGGCCGGCGGGACGTAGGTCTGGCCGAGGCAGGCGGAGGCGAGCATGACGGCCGCGAGGAGCAGCACGAGGGCCGCGGCGACGCAGGCCGAGCGGCGGTGCAGGAGGAGGGAGATCCGGGGGTGGGGGCGCAGAACCGCGGAACCTGCCGGACGCGCGGGCGGTGCCCCGGTCTTCGCGGCCGCCGACCCGAGGTGTCTGTCCGTCGCCTCGGGGGTCATGTCGCCGCCCCCTTCCGTCGCACCAGCACCACCAGCACCGGCACCCCCACCAACGCCGTCATCACCCCGGCCGGCACCTCCGCGGGAGCCCGGACCACGCGTCCCGCCACATCCGCGAGCAGCAGCAACGCCGCGCCCAGCAGCGCGGACAGCGGCAGCACGAGCCGATGCGCGGCAGCGCGCGCGATCCGGCGGGCGAGATGCGGAACGGCCAGACCCACGAAGGCGACCGGCCCCGCCGCGGCCACCGCGGAAGCGGTCAGCAGGGTCGCCCCCAGCGCCGCGCACACCCGTACCGTGTGCACCCGATGCCCCAGCGCCCGAGCCGTCTCGTCGCCGAGGGCCAGCGCGTCGAGGCCCCGCGCGCACGCGAGCACGAGCGCCGCGCCCACCGCCAGGAACGGCAGCATCCGTACGACGGTGTCGGCGTCGCGTCCGCTCAACGCGCCCACCTGCCAGAACCGGAACTGGTCGAGGGTCGCCGAACTCGACGTCAGGACGACGGTCGTGGCGCCGGCGGTCATGGCGGACAGGGCGGTACCGGCCAGCGCCAGCTTCACCGGGGAGGCCCCGCCCCGGCCGCGGGCGGCGATGGCGTACACCAGGCACGCGGCGGCGACGGCGCCGGCGAAGGCGTACCGGACGTACCCGGAGAAGCCGTCGGCGAGGCCGAGCGAGACGGCGAGGACGACCCCGGCCGAGGCGCCCTGGCTGAGGCCGAGGATGCCGGGGTCGGCGAGCGGATTGCGGGTGACCGCCTGGAGGGCCGCCCCGGCGAGACCGAGCGCGGCCCCCGCCGACAGCCCGATCTCCGTACGCGGCAGCCGCAGCGACCGTACGACGAGGGCGTCCGGTGAACTCCCGCCGTGCAGCAGGGCGTCGAGTACGGCGGACGGCGGCACCGCGCGGGTGCCGACGGCGAGGCTGAGCACGGCCGCGGCGGCTACCAGAAGGGCGGCCGCCGGCCAGGCGAGGTGTTTCACGAGAGGGTTACCTGCCGAGGTGGTCGGCGAGCTCGGTGACCACCAGGCGGGCGGCGGTCGGACCGGCGTTGAGGTACCACGGATCGTCGTCGACCTGCACGGCGTGCCCGGCCCTGACGGCGCCCATCCCCTTCCACAGCGGCCCGGCCACCGTGCTCGCGGCATCCGTACTGCTCGCGTCCCCCTGGACCGAGTAGAAGATCCAGTCACCGTCCGCGGTGTCGATCTTCTCGGCGCTGATGTCCTCCGAGATGGCGTTGAACCGCTGCGACTTGGGCCGGGAGAGCCCCATGTCGACGGCGATGGACCCGGTGAAGGAGGACACGCCGAACATGCGGGTGCGGTCCGGGGTGAAACGCACCATGGAGACGGTCGGGTCGCCCGTGACGGCGTCCCCCTCGGTCCGCGCGTCGCCGACGATCCCGTCGAGCAGCTTCCGCGCGGCCCGCCCCTTGCCGATCGCCTCGCCGACGAGCAGCAGATCACGCTTCCAGTTGATGCCCTGTCCGGCCGTGACCACGGTCGGCGCGATCTTGGACAGCTTGGGGTAGAGGTCGCCCAGCGAGTCGTTGACCAGGATCAGGTCGGGCTTCGCGGCCGCGAGGGACTCCAGGTTGGGTGCCTGACGGGTGCCCGCGTCGGTCATCGCCGCGAGCTTCGCGCTGTACTGCGGGAAGGCGTCCGTCAGGTAGTCCGGGACCAGGCCGGCGTTGTCGGCACGGGTGGAGACGGTGGGGACGACACCGAGGCTGAGCAGGTCGTCGAGCTGCCCCGTGCTGAGCACGGCGATCTTCTTCGGCCGCGCCTCGACGGTGGTGGTGCCCTGGAAGTGTTCGACCGTGCGCGGGAACGCTCCGTCGGTGTCGGTGTCGGCGCCCATGCCGTCGGCGAGGGTGCTGGGGGCGGCGGCGGGACCCGCCGACGCCCCGGCGACGAGGTTGCGCTCGCCTTCGGTCTTGGAGGACTTGGCATCGTTGTCAGCGGCGGCCGAGCATCCGACGAGCAGCCCTCCGACGACGGACACGACGGACACGAGGGACGCGAGGGACGCGCCCGGGGCGGACTTGCACTTCGACGTACGCACAGCACTGCTCCGATCACCACTACTAAGGCGAGGCTTACCTTAGCTGGTCCCGAGTGGGATGGCGTTCGGCGTTCAGGACACGGACACGGACACGGACACGGACACGGGGAACGACTCGCCGTCGCCGTAGGACCGTACGAGGACTCCGCCGCCCGGAGCGGGACGCACGGAATGGGCCCGCCCGCGCCCGGCCACCCACGCTCGGCCTTCGCCGCCCTCGCCCTTGACCTCGACCAGCGTGTTCTCGTCGATGGCCACCCCGTGCGCGAGCCGTCCGCCCGCGACGACGGCGGTCAACCGCCCCAACGTCCCCCACTGCGCGGCATGGTTCTCCACCCCGAACGGCACGAGCCCCAGCCCGGTCCGGACCTCGATCTCCTCGAGATCCTCGGCGGTGTCCGGCGGACATACGGCGACACCGTCCACCAGCCACCCCCCGACCACCGCGTCCCGCGCCGCGAGCGCGGCCCCCGCGGAGAACCCGGCGTAGGGAAGTCCGCGCTCGGCGAGCAACGAGGCCAGCGGTCCGGAGGCCTCGGCCAGCGCCTCCTGGTACGCGGGCGTCAGCCCACCGCAGACGAACACCCCGGCCACGTCCTCGGTGACCGCGCCGACCTCGAACCGCTCCCCGATCGGCACCAGCGACGGTACGGGCGTACAGTCCCCGGCCCTGCGCAACGCGACGTCGTACCGGGCGAACTGCTCGGCTCCGTCGCCCTCGTCGACGATCACACAGAGGATGCGGGGCGCCGACCCGGAGCCGGCTCCCGCCGCCCCCGCCGCCCCCGACACGGCGCGGGCGGCGCGCAGAAACGGCCCGTGGACGACGTCGGCGACCGTCTCCTCCCACCCGCCACCGATCAGGAACACCCGGCCACCACCGCTCTTCGTGCCGCTGCTCACGCGCACTTCCCCCCTGGGTTCATGGACGACTCGGGCCAGTAACTCACGAACGGCGGCCGGTCGGTTCGGCCGGTCGGCCGGTTCGCGCTTCAGCCGTCGGCCTGGAGCCCCTTGAGACCGTCGTAGGCGGCCATCACGATGTCCAGTCCCCGGGTGTCCTTCGCCGGTTCGCGCATCTGATTGGTCACGTAGGCCACCACCATGCGGGCCTCGGGCTCGATCATGACCGTCGAGCCGCCCCAACCGCCCCACCCGTAGGTGCCGCCGAACCGCCCGTAGCCCAGACCCCAGCTGATCGGCATCCCCAGCCTGAGGTCCTCGCCGCTGAACTGCTCCTCCCAGGCCCGGTCACAGCCCGTCTGCGACAGCAGCCGCACCCCGCGCACCGAACCCCCGCAGGCCATCGCCGACTGGACGAGGGCGACCGAGCGGGCGTTGCCGAAGCCGCTCGCCGCCGGGATCTGCGCCCGGCGCCAGGCCACGCTGTTGCCGTCGCGGAGCCGGATCGCGGTCGGGGTGACCGGAGTCGAGGGGGACGCAGGGGCCGCGGTCGAGGGGGTCGGGGCCGCGGGGGCCGGGTTCGTCGCGGGCCGGTCCGCGACGCTGTGGGCCGCGCCCGCGGTGTAGTCCTCGTCCCGGGACGGCGGTGGGACCGTGAGCGCCACCCGGTGATCGTGTTCGGCCGGCAGCCCCATCCGGAAGTCCGCGCCCAGCGGTCCGGCGATCTCGTCGGCGAAGAACTCACCTGGGCTCCGGCCGGTGATCCGGCGCACGACCTCGCCCACGAGGAACCCCTGGGTGAGCGAGTGGTACCCGGCCGCGCTGCCCGGCTCCCACTGCGGCGCCTGCGCCGCCAGCCGGGCCGTCGCGGCCGGCCAGTCGTAGATTTCCGACACCGGGCCGTCCCAGTCGGGCAGGCCGGCGGTGTGCGAGAGCACGTGCCGGACCAGCACCGACTCCTTGCCCGCCACGGCGAACTCCGGCCAGTACCGGGCGACGGGCGCGTCCGGATCGAGCTCGCCCCGGTCGGCCAGAACCAGCGCGCACAGCGCCGTCATCGTCTTCGTGACGGACCAGACGTTGACGATCGTGTCCCGCTGCCAGGGGACCCCGCGCGCCGCGTCGGCGAATCCGCCCCAGACGTCCACCACCGGCTCGCCGTCCACGAAGACGGCCACCGAGCCGCCGACGTCCCCGCTGTCCAGCAGCCCGGCCAGCGCCGTGGGCACGGCGGTGAACAGATCGTCGTACGAGCCCTGAATGTCAGCCATGCCCGCCATTGAGCCCCCACCGGACTACCGGAGGCAACCGAATTCCAGCGCCGGCAACCGAATTCCAGCGCCGGCAACCGCATTCCAGCGCCGAACCGGTCACCCGCAAGGCGCTACGGTCCGGAACCGCCCGCCGGGGCCCGCGTCTGAGTCGGCGGGGAGTCCTGCGCGCCCATGTCCAGACGGAACGGCGGGTACGTATCGGTCATCAGCGCCGCATAGGCGGCCACCCGCGCGACCCAACGGGCCAGCCCGAGCAGGAAGTCGAAAAGGTGCACCGGGTAACGGCCGGTGAACGCCAGGATGATCACGGCGACGAAGGAGAGGAAGTAGACGAGCCCGCCGCCGTGCCAACGGTCCGCCCCTCCCCAGCCCCAGCCCCAGTCGCCGACGAACATCCCCACGACGATGTACTGCGGGATGGCCAGCAGCCACCACTTCACCAGCACCAGGCCGCGCGACAGACGCTCGGGATGGACGACGTCGAAGTGCGCCGGGTAGTCGGCCACCTCGGCGAGGGTGAACGGGGGGTACCGGTCGGTGCCGAGCGCGGCGTGGGCGTAGTAGGCGACACGCCAGTTCCAGCGCATCACGCCGACGTTGAAGTCGAAGAGCGACCGGGGGTATCGGCCCGTGAACAGGATCGCGAAGAACGCGACGAAGGTCACGAAGGAGAACGCGATCCACAGGAAGAACAGCACGATGTAGTGCGGGATGGCGAGGAACCACTTCACCAGCCACATCCATCTGGACAACCGAGGATCGAGAAACGCCTCGATCCGCACAGGAGACTCGGCGACCGGAATCATGGGGACCAGCTCCGTTCCTTGATCACGATCCCAGGCTCGCACACGGCAGGAGGGGCCGCGACCGGGGCTTTCCCGCTCGCCCGATCCCGCCCGGTCCCGAGTCCCGTGCGCAGGCGTAGGTGGGCGCAGGCGCAGGCGCAGGCGGGCGCAGGCATCGGCGCACGGATGCCTGCCTGCGACACAGCCGCAGGTCGGCCCGCGACACAGCCGCAGATCCGGCGCTTGCGCAGAGAGGGAGCTTCAGGACGGGACGGCGGCGCCGGCGTCCGACCCGTCGGTCCCCGGAGAGGACCGTTCTCGGAGCTGCTCGCGCACGTAGTTCCAGACCACCGCGATCAGCGCGGCGATCGGTACCGCGAGCAGACTGCCCACGATGCCGGCCAGACTGCCGCCCAACGTCACCGCCAGCAGGACCACCGCCGCGTGGAGGCCGAGCCCACGACTTTGGATCATGGGCTGGAACACGTTGCCCTCGAGCTGCTGCACCACGACGATGATGGCCAGCACGATCAGGGCGTCCGTCAGGCCGTTGGAGACCAGCGCGATAAGGACCGCGACGAGACCGGCGAACAGGGCCCCGATGATCGGCACGAACGCGGTGACGAAGGTCAGCACCGCCAGCGGGAGCACGAGCGGGACTCCCAGCACCCACAGGCCCAGGCCGATCAGTACGGCGTCGAGCAGGCCGACAACCGCCTGGGAACGCACGAACGCTCCCAGGGTGTCCCAGCCACGCTCGGCCACGACCGGGACGTCGGTGGCGAGCCGACCGGGCAGCTGACGCGCGAGCCACGGCAGGAACCGCGGGCCGTCCTTGAGGAAGAAGAACATCAGGAAGAGGGCCAGGACGGCAGTGACCAGGCCGTTCACGACCGTGCTCACGCCCGTGACGACAGTGCCGACCATGCTGCCGAGGCCGTCCTGCGCGCGGGAGACCGCGGTGTCGAAGGCCTTGTTGATCTGCGCGTCACCGATGTTCAACGGCGGCCCGGCGGCCCACTCGCGCAACTTCTGGACGCCTTCGACCACGCCGTCGGTCAGCTCGCCGGACTGGGATGCCACCGGTACCGCGATCAGCGCCACGACGCCCAGGGCGATCAAGAGGAACAGCACCGTCACGACCGATGCGGCGAGGGCGGGTTTCCACCCGCGACGACGCAGGAAACGGGTCGGTGGCCAGGTCAGTGTGGTCAGAAGCAGGCCGACCACGAGCGGCCAGACGACCGACCACATCCGGCCCAGGATCCACAAAGTCACCGCGAGCATCAGGAATATGAGCAGCAGCTCCGCGGAGGCACGCGCCGAAGTGCGGAGCGCGGCGCGGGCTTTAGTGGAACTCAACGTGGCAGTCACGGATGCACCCTATGGGTACTCAAGTCATACCGGCATCGCTGCTCACAGGGTGTACACCCCCGATCACGTGAGACCCCGGGTGAGGGAAGAGCCCCTGGCCGCCGGCCCGGGGGAGAGGGAGAGCGAGGGCTGCGCGCAATCGGCGGGCTTCGCCTCCCCCGCCGCGCGGAGAGCAACGCCCGGCTCAACTCACAGGGGCGTACCCAGGCCGAGTTGAGCAGGTGCGCCCATGTCCGGCAGGGCCCGGCGCGGCGAGCATCGGTGCAGTGGCGCGGTCGAGGCGCGCCGGCCCGATCCAGCGAAGTCAGTTACGGAGAATCCCATGTCCCCTCGCCCCGCGCACCGGATCCGAGTCGGCCGGCAGCGTACGCAGGGTCGCCGTGGCTCCCGGCGACAGCGCCTCAGCCATCCGCCCTGACCACGCCGATCGGGCAGGAGACCCCCGTCCCGCCCACCCCGCAGTAGCCGCCCGGGTTTTTGGCCAGGTACTGCTGGTGGTGGGTCTCCGCTGCGTAGAAGGGGTGGTCCGGGGCCGGGAGGATTCCTGTGGTGATCGAGGCGTGGCCCGAGGCGGTGAGGGCCTGTTGGTAGGACGTGCGGGAGGACCCGGCTGTTCTTGCCTGGGCCGGGGAGTGGGTGTAGATCGCGGAGCGGTACTGGGTGCCGACGTCGTTGCCCTGGCGGAAGCCCTGGGTGGGGTCGTGCGACTCCCAGAACGTCTTCAGCAGGCGTTCGTAGGAGATCACCGCCGGGTCGAAGACCACGCGGACGACCTCCGTGTGGGCGGTCAGGCCCGAGCAGACCTCCTCGTAGGTGGGGTGCTCGGTGTGGCCGCCCTGGTAGCCGACCACGGTCGTCCACACACCGGCCGGGAGTTGCCAGAACGTGCGCTCCGCGCCCCAGAAGCAGCCCAGACCGAAGTCGGCGACCTCGAGACCCTCGGGGTAGGGGCCGAGGAGCGGGTTGCCGAGGACGACGTGGCGGTCGAGGACGGAGTAGAACGGCGCCGGACGGCCTTGCAGAGCCTGTTCGGGCGTCGGGAGTCGCGGCGTGCGGCTGTGCGGGAACATGCGGTCTCCAGGAGGGGGCGCTGAGGGTCCGTGCGGGGCAACGTGCACACCGCCCCGCGGATTCCGGCCGCCCGCCGCAGCTCCTCGCCGTGGGTTCCTGGAGGGCCGGCCCGGTCACCGCGGAAGGGCCCGGTCACCGCGGAAGGGCCCGGGGGCGGTCAGTGCGGCAGTGTCGCCGGGCTGCCGCCGTTCGCCTCGTAGCCCGCCACCGCCAGCGCCCGGTAGACCGCGAACTCACCGGCCGGGTCGGGGGAGAGGGTCCACGGGAGGGCGCCCACATGGCCGTCCACGTGTATGAGCTGGTTCATCGCCTCGGACCAGCGCTCGGCGCGCACCAGGAAGAAGATCAGCAGGTGGCGGACGTGCGCCAGCATCGGGTCGTCGGGACGGGCCGCGTGCACCGCGAACAGCGCGCCGTGCATCGCCCTCGTCACGACCTCGCTCTCGTAGAAGCCGCTGACCAGGTTCACCTCGGGGAGGTGCTCGAAGACCGCGAACAGAGGCATGGCCGCGAGGAGGGAACCCTGGGGGGCTCGTGCGGCCGCCGCCTCCGCGAACGAGTTCGCCAGTTCGCGCGAGCCGTGCCACTTCTCGCACCAGTAGTGCAGGGCCGCCAGATGCGCCCCCATATGCGCCGGGGCGCGGTCCAGGATCTTCAGCCAGAGCTGTTCGAACTCCTTCTGCGCGTACTGAAGACCGCGGGCCACCGACAACTCGACGATGTACGGGATCGGGTCACCGGGGGAGAGCAACGCCGCCTGACCGCAGGCGTCCTTCGCCTCCTCCATGATGATCCGGAAGTCGTCCGTGCCCCGTGTCGACGTCCGCCACGCCTGCTGCACCAGGAACTCGGCGTGCACCGCAGCGCCGCCCGCGTCCTTCGGCGCCTCCGTGCGCCACACCCGCAGCCACTGCCCGCCGGGCGTCTCGCTGACCCCGCCCGGCCGCTGCTGGAGCTCCAGTGCCGCCGCGCCCGCGAAGGCCTGCACGCGCTGCCAGCGCAGCTCGCCCCCCGTCTCCGTGCCGGCCAGCAGCTGCTGCGCGGCCCGGTAGTCCTGTGTGTGCTGCACCACGTCCAGGACGTCCAGCAGGTCCTGGTCGGGGCCGGGCATGCGGATGTCCAGTTCCTCCGTGCGCACGAACCCGTAGGTCTCGGGGTCCGCGGCGTCCGGGTGGCCCGCCGGGACCTGCTCGATCATGCCGCGCCTGCGCCGCAGGAACGGCAGCAGCACGAAGCTGACCATGAGCAGTGCCATCAGGACGAACAGAATCTCCATGCCTCAAGCGAACCAGACCGCGCCGACAATTGGCCAACCCGCTCCCGCGCCTGTGGAAAAACGTCCGTGGAGGCCGTCCGCGGGCCGCCCCGCCCGTGCCCGCGCACTGCCGTCGTCCCGCAGCAGGCCCGCGAGCGGACTACGCTCGGTGCCCATGAGCGACAGGCACATCAGTCAGCATTTCGAGACCCTCGCGATCCACGCGGGCAACACCGCCGATCCCCTCACCGGCGCGGTGGTCCCGCCGATCTACCAGGTCTCGACCTACAAGCAGGACGGCGTCGGCGGGCTGCGCGGCGGCTACGAGTACAGCCGCAGCGCCAACCCGACCAGGACCGCCCTGGAGGAGAACCTCGCCGCCCTCGAAGGCGGCCGCCGGGGTCTCGCGTTCGCTTCCGGACTGGCGGCCGAGGACTGCCTGTTGCGTACGCTGCTCAGTCCCGGGGACCACGTGGTGATCCCGAACGACGCCTACGGCGGCACGTTCCGGCTCTTCGCGAAGGTCGTCGCCCGCTGGGGTGTGGAGTGGTCGGTCGCCGACACCGGTGACGCCGCCGCCGTGCGGGCCGCGATCACCCCGAAGACCAAGGCCGTGTGGGTGGAGACGCCGTCCAACCCGCTCCTCGGCATCACCGACATCGCCGCGGTCGCCCAGATCGCCCGTGAGGCGGGCGCCCGTCTCGTCGTCGACAACACCTTCGCCACGCCGTACCTTCAGCAGCCGCTGTCGCTCGGCGCTGACGTCGTGGTGCACTCCCTGACCAAGTACATGGGCGGTCACTCGGACGTCGTCGGCGGCGCGCTGATCACCGGCGACGCGGAGCTGGGCGAGGAGCTGGCCTACCACCAGAACGCGATGGGCGCGGTCGCCGGGCCCTTCGACTCCTGGCTGGTGCTGCGCGGCGCCAAGACGCTGTCGGTGCGCATGGACCGGCACAGCGAGAACGCCACCAAGGTCGCCGACATGCTGACCCGGCACGCGCGCGTGACGAACGTGCTGTACCCGGGGCTGCCGGACCACCCCGGTCACGAGATCGCGGCCAAGCAGATGCGGGCGTTCGGCGGCATGGTCTCCTTCCAGGTCGCCGGGGGCGAGGAGGCCGCCGTCGAGGTGTGCAACCGGGCCAAGGTGTTCACCCTCGGCGAGTCGCTGGGCGGCGTCGAGTCCCTCATCGAGCACCCGGGGCGCATGACGCACGCGTCCGTGGTCGGCTCGGCGCTGGAGGTCCCCGGCGACCTCGTCCGGCTCTCCGTCGGCATCGAGAACATCGACGACCTCCTCGCCGACCTTCAGCAGGCTCTCGGCTAGAAGGCCTTCGGCCGCGCTTCGGGGTCACCAGCCGGTCAGCGGTGGGGTCGTCTGCGACGGCGGCTCCACCCACGGCTGGGCCACCACCGCCCAGACCGTGAACGCCACCGCGGCCGCGAACAGCAGCAGCCACAGCAGCCGCCGGGCGACCGCCCGGCGGCGCAGTATCCTGCCGCCCCGGCGTACGACGTCCGCGTGGAGTTCCGTCGGCACGCGCGGTGCCGTCCGCTCCATGATCCGGCGTACGGCGGCCTCCCGCTCGGGCCGGTTCACGACGCCGCCGCCCTCGCCCGGCGCACCGCGGGCGCCGGGCCCCGCGGCGGATGCAGGAGCGTCGCCGTCGCCCGGTCGCAGACGGCACGGATCCGTTCCGCCGGCAGGCCGAGCAGAGCCGCCACCTGTTCGTCGGCGACGCCCTCGTAGAGCCTGAGGACCAGGACGAGGCGCTCCTGCGGGGTGAGCCGTGCCAGCGGGCCGACCGCGGGTAGCGGCCGCCCGAGGGGCAGAGCGGCGTACCGGTGCCAGGCGCCGTGGGCGAAGCGGGTGGCCAGGTACTCGCGGGCCCGGTCGTAGGGGTCCTCGCCGTGCAGCCGGTCCCAGCACGCGTACGTGTGTGCGAGGGCGAGTGTCAGCAGACGCCGTGCGCGCGGGTTGTCGGCCGGGGCCTCCGCCGTGAGCAGTGTGGCGGCGTGCAGCAACCGCCCGCCCGCTCCGGCGACGAACGCCTCGAACTCCCGGGCCCGGCGGGCTTCCTGGGCCGCACGCCTCTCCCGCACACCGAGCCTCCCGCCTGACGGCGTCCCCCTGGAGGGCCATACGCCCCGGTCTCATATGAGGCCCAGGGCGGGCTTTCGGTCAAGGGCCGCGCACGGCTGCCCGAAAGTCGCCGCACGCGCGCGTGCGACCCGGTTCAGGAAGCGGATGACGACGGCTCGGCGCCCGGGACGCCCTGGGCCGCCATCCGTGAGGACAGCGCGGTGTTGAAGCGGGTGAGGAGCTCGCAGAACGTCTCGCGCTCCTCCGGCGCCCAGTCGTCCGTCAGCTCGGCCATCAACTGGCGTCTGGAGGAACGTACTTCCTCCAGACGGGACTGCCCGCGCGGGGACAGCTGGAGCACCACGGCCCGTCCGTCCTCGGGGTGCGAGGTCCGCTTGACCAGGCCGGTGTCGACGAGCGGAGCCACCTGCCGGGTGACGGTGGACGAGTCGATGCCCATGCTCGCCGCGAGCGCCTTGACGCCCATCGGGCCTTCCTTGTCGAGGCGGTTGAGCAGCAGGTACGCGGCGCGGTCCATGGAGTTGCGCACCTGCCCGACGCCGCCGAGCCGGGTCTGTTCGGCACGGCGGGCGAACACCGCGACCTCGTGCTGCAACGTGTCGAGAAGACCGGTGTCACCGACGGTCGTCATGTCCATCGACATTTCAGGTGTTGTGGGCATGGCCGGGGGCTCACTTCATGAAGGGGCTGCTGGAATGGGGGACAGAGTACGCGGCTGGAAGGCGGGTCGTACCGACGCTGCGGAAACCGGTCTCGGAGGTTGGTCACAGAGGTCGTGGCCGCCTGTGAACTGCGATGCTGGAGTCATGAGCTACCGCACGGCTGACTCCTTGCGTCCCGTCACCCTCGACGATGTGCGCGGGGCCCAGAAGATGCTGTCGGGTGTGGCGCGGATGACCGCCATGGAGGGCAGCAGGCACCTGTCCCAGCTGGTCGGGGCGCCGGTGCACCTCAAGTGCGAGAACCTCCAGCGGACCGGGTCGTTCAAGCTGCGCGGCGCGTACGTGCGGATCGCCGGGCTGCTGCCGGAGGAGCGGGCCGCCGGGGTCGTCGCGGCGAGCGCGGGCAATCACGCGCAGGGCGTGGCGCTGGCCTCGGCGGTGCTGGGCGTGCGCTCCACGGTCTTCATGCCCCAGGGAGCCCCGCTGCCGAAGATCAGTGCCACCCGTGAGTACGGCGCCGAGGTGCGCCTGCACGGTCAGGTGGTCGACGAGACGCTGGCCGCGGCGCAGGAGTACGCGGCCGGGACGGGGGCGGTGTTCATCCACCCCTTCGACCACCCCGACATCATCGCCGGCCAGGGCACGGTCGGCCTGGAGATCCTGGAGCAGTGCCCGGAGGTGCGCACGATCGTCGTCGGGATCGGCGGCGGCGGGCTGGCGGCGGGCATCGCGGTCGCGGTGAAGGCGCTGCGGCCGGACGTGCGGATCGTCGGGGTGCAGGCGGCGGGGGCCGCGGCGTACCCGCCCTCGCTGGCGGCCGGGCGGCCGGTCTCGATCCGCACCCCGGCGACGATGGCCGACGGCATCAAGGTCGGCCGGCCCGGTGACGTGCCGTTCTCCATCGTCGGCGATCTTGTGGACGAGGTGCGCACGGTGACGGAGGACGAGCTGGCCGCGGCACTGCTGCTGTGCCTGGAGCGGGCCAAGCTGGTCGTCGAGCCGGCCGGGGCGAGCCCGGTGGCCGCGCTGCTCAGCGCGCCCGGCGCCTTCGAGGGCCCGGTCGTCGCGGTGCTGTCCGGCGGCAACGTGGACCCGGTGCTGATGGAGCGCGTCCTGCGGCACGGCATGGCGGCGCAGGGCCGCTACCTGGCCGTACGTCTGCGGCTGACGGACCGGCCGGGTGCCCTCGCCACGCTCCTGGGGACGTTGTCAGTGGTCGACGCCAACGTGCTGGACGTGAGCCATCTGCGGACCGATCCCCGGCTCGGGCTGACCGAGGCGGAGGTCGAGCTGCACCTGGAGACGAAGGGGCCGGCGCACTGCGCCGAGGTCGGCCGAGCCCTGCGCGACGCCGGCTACACCGTCATCGACTGAAGCCGGCAAGGGGCGTCGCCCGAGGGGCGAAACCCTCCCGGAACCCGCTCGGAGCCTGCCCCGAGCTCGTTTCGCCCGCTTCGATCCCGCTCCCAGTCCCTTCGTCACTCGTTCGGGAAAGACCATTGTGAGACGCGATACATCGCGTTATGGTGTGTCTCGCGCCGCTCCCCCCACCTCTCATCGGGCGGAACGAAAAGTACAAACCTAGGCTTTCCGAAGAATCCTCAATGACGTGGAGACTGATATGCCAGGTGCCATCTATGCCGAAGGCCTGGTGAAGACCTTCGGCGACGTAAAGGCTCTGGACGGCGTGGACCTGGACGTCCCGGAGGGCACGGTCCTCGGCCTGCTCGGGCCGAACGGAGCGGGCAAGACCACCACGGTCCGCTGCCTGACCACGCTCCTGCGCCCCGACCGCGGCCGGGCCATGGTCGCCGGCCTCGACGTGCTCAAGCATCCCAACGAGGTCCGCCGCTCCATCGGCCTGTCCGGCCAGTTCGCGGCGGTCGACGAATACCTCACCGGCCGCGAGAACCTCCAGATGGTCGGCCAGCTGTACCAGATGAAGGCGGGCGCGGCGAAGGCCCGGGCCACCGAGCTGCTCGACCAGTTCGGCCTCGCGGAAGCCGCCGACCGCAACGCGAAGACCTACTCCGGGGGCATGCGCCGCCGCCTCGACCTGGCCGCGGCACTGGTCGTCTCACCGCCCGTGATGTTCATGGACGAGCCGACGACCGGCCTCGACCCGCGCAACCGCCAGATGCTGTGGGAGGTGATCAAGCGTCTCGTCTCCGGCGGCACGACCTTGCTGCTCACCACGCAGTACCTCGAAGAGGCCGACCATCTCGCGCACGACATCGCGGTCGTCGACCACGGCCGGGTGATCGCCCGCGGCACCTCCGACCAGCTGAAGGCCCGCACCGGCGGAGAGCGCGTGGAGGTCGTGGTGCACGAACGCGAACACATCGCCACGGCCGCGGAGGTACTGGCCGGCTTCGGCAAGGGCGAGACCACCGTCGAGCAGCACACCCGCAAGCTCACCGTGCCCGTCACCGGCGGCGCCAAGCTCCTCGCCGAGGTCATCCGTGAGCTCGACACCCGTGGCATCGAGATCGACGACATCGGCCTGCGCCGCCCCACCCTCGACGACGTCTTCCTGTCCCTGACGGGACACGTCGCCGAGAACAAGGCCGAGGAGAGCGAGAGCGAAGAGGACCGACGCGACGACCAGCGCGGTCAGAGCGGAAAGAGCGAGAGGGAGACCGTCGAATGAGTGCCGTCACCGACGCCGTGCGCGGCGCGGCGCCCAAGCCCGCCCACCCGCTCGGACAGTCCGTCCGCGACTCGCTGGTGATCGCGAAACGCAACCTGATCCGGATGTCCCGCATTCCGGAGATGGTTATCTTCGGGCTCATCCAGCCGATCATGTTCGTGGTGCTGTTCACCTACGTGTTCGGCGGGTCCATGCAGATCGGCGGCAGCACGAGCGCCGCCGACTACACGAACTTCCTGATGGCGGGCATCTTCGCGCAGACCGTCACCTTCGCCACCGCCGGAGCCGGCGCGGGCATCGCCGACGACATGCACAAGGGCCTCATCGACCGCTTCCGTTCCCTGCCCATGGCGCGCGGCGCGGTGCTCACCGGCCGCACCCTCGCCGACCTCGTGCAGACGGCGCTCACCCTGCTGGTCCTGGCGGTGGTCGCCCTGCTGGTCGGCTGGCGGGTCGGCTCCGACGGCAGTACCGACGCCGCCCGGGTGCTGGCCGCCTTCGGGCTGCTGCTCCTGCTCGGCTACGCGTTCACCTGGATCGGCGCCCTGATCGGCCTGAGCGTCCGTACCCCCGAGGCGGCCACCTCCGGCGGACTCATCTGGCTCTTCCCGGTGACCTTCATCTCCAACGCGTTCGTGGACACCAGCAACATGACGCCGTGGCTGCGTCACATCGCCGAGTGGAACCCGTTCAGTGCCACCGTCCAGGCCTGCCGGGTGCTCTTCGCCAACCCGGGCCAGTCGCCGTCCGACGCCTGGCCCATGCAGCACCCGGTCTGGGCCTCGCTGATCTACTCGGTGCTGATCGTCGTGATCTTCCGGACGCTGGCGGTGCGCAAGTACCGCTCGGCGACGGCCTGAGCGCTCCCGGGCATGACGAAGCCCCCGGCGGCACGAGCGCCGGGGGCGGGTCACAGCGGGGGCGACGGACAGGGGCCGGTCAGTCGCTGTAGGCCTCGGCCTTGAGAATGCGCACGGAGGCCTTCTTGCCGTTGGGCAGCTCGTACTCCGCGTCCTCGCCGACCTTGTGGCCGATCACGCCGGTGCCCAGCGGGGACTGCGGAGAGTAGGTCTCGACGTCCGAGCTCGCGTACTCGCGCGAGGCGAGCAGGAAGGTCATGGTGTCGTCCTCGTCGCCGTCGAAGGCGATCGTCACCACCATGCCGGGCGCCACCGCGCCGTCCGCGGAAGCCGGGGTCTCACCGACCTTGGCGTTGTCGAGAAGCTGGGTCAGCTGGCGCACACGGAGCTCCTGCTTGCCCTGCTCCTCCTTGGCCGCGTGGTACCCACCGTTCTCACGCAGGTCCCCCTCCTCGCGCGCGGCCGCGATCTTGGCGGCGATCTCCGTGCGCGCAGGACCAGTAAGGTACTCAAGCTCGACCTTGAGCTTGTTGTACGCCTCCTGGGTCAGCCAGGTGACGGACTCGCTGGTCTGGGTCACAGGTGCTCCTCGTCGGTACTGGGAATACAAAGCATCGCCCTATCAAAAGCATGTTCCTCAGGCGATGGGCGAAACCACGAGCCTAACAATTCAGTGGCCGAAGGGGGAGGACATAAGCCATCAGAATTACGTCGACGCAGGTCAGTGCGTACGTATTGCGGAGGGTGACTCTCGCCCGGCGGCCCCGGCGGCCCCGGTGCCGGTCTGCGTCAGTCGGCGTGACAGCCGAGCAGCTCCGCCGTCGTGCCCTTCGACGTCGTACGCAGCGTGACCGTCCGGTCGATGCGCGTGTCCGAACCGGAGAAGCGGAAGTCCGCCCGGCCCACCTCGACGCCGTCGGCCGCCTGCGAGCGCACCGTGCAGTAGCCGCTCGCGCCCGAGTCCTTGCGGACCTCCAGGTGGAGCTGTACCGCCTCGTCCGAGGTCGCCTTGAAGGTGATCACCTCGGCGCTGATCTTGTTCTGGCCGACGTAGTGGTAGGCGAAGTACCCGACCAGGGCGAGCAGGAGCGCGCCCAGCACGGCGCCGGTGATCCTGAGCCTGTGGTCGGCCCGCTCGTCCGAGGAGCGGCCGTAGCGGCCCTCGGGCGGTCGCGTGCTCGCCGTACTCATGATCGTCCTCCCGGCACGGAATTATTCGCCTTCCGATTCGGTCACTATAGAAGCCTGCGATCGCGCCGGTTCACACCGGGCGCCGACTTACCGAGGATTGAGTCTTGACTGACCAGCTGCGACTGATGGCCGTTCACGCGCACCCCGACGACGAGTCGAGCAAGGGCGCGGCCACCATGGCGAAGTACGTGTCCGAGGGGGTGGACGTGCTGGTGGTGACCTGCACGGGCGGGGAGCGCGGCTCCATCCTCAATCCCAAGCTTCAGGGCGACAAGTACATCGAGGAGCACATCCACGAGGTACGCAAGAAGGAGATGGACGAGGCTCGCGAGATCCTCGGCATCAGGCAGGAGTGGCTCGGCTTCATCGACTCGGGCCTGCCCGAGGGCGATCCGCTGCCGCCGCTGCCCAACGGCTGCTTCGCCCTGGAGGACGTCGACAAGGCGGCCGGTGAACTGGTGAGGCAGATCCGCTCCTTCCGTCCCCAGGTGATCACCACCTACGACGAGAACGGCGGCTACCCGCACCCCGACCACATCATGACCCACAAGATCTCGATGGTGGCGTTCGAGGGCGCGGACGACCCCGCCAAGTACCCCGAGGCCGAGTTCGGGCCCGTGTACCGGCCGTCGAAGCTGTACTACAACCAGGGCTTCAACCGTCCCCGCACCGAGGCGCTGCACCACGCGATGCTCGACCGCGGTCTGGAGTCCCCCTACGGGGAGTGGCTCAAGCGCTGGGACGAGTTCGGTCAGAAGGAGCGCACGCTCACCACGCACGTTCCGTGCGCCGACTTCTACGAGATCCGTGACAAGGCGCTGATCGCGCACGCCACGCAGATCGACCCCGACGGCGGCTGGTTCCGGGTGCCGATGGAGATCCAGAAGGAGGTCTGGCCCACGGAGGAGTACGAGCTCGTGAAGTCCCGCGTCGATACCTCCCTCCCCGAGGACGACCTCTTTGCGGGCATCCGCGACAATGCCTGACATGAGCGCAAGCGTGAGTCTGGCAATGACGCACCTCGTCCCGCTGGCCAAGGAGGTCGACGAGAACAAGGTCACCCCCGGCGTCCTCGGCTTCATCGTCTTCGCGGCGATGGCCGTGGCGGTGTGGGGCCTGATGAAGTCCATGAGCAAGCACATGGGCAAGGTCGACTTCAAGGAGCCGGCGGACCCGGAGCAGACCTCCGCCGCCGGGGCGACGACGGCGACGGCGACCGCGAAGACGACCGTGACGGGGACCGCGACGGGGAAGCCCTCCTCGACCTCGTGAGGCGAGTGCGCGGCGGGGCCGCGTGACGAGCCGGTGAGCGAGCGGATCGGCAAGGACGTGCGCCGGGGTGCGGGCCGACCGCCCCACCCCGGCGCACGCGCCCTTTGTGGCGCCCGCCCCCCTCGTCGAGGCCTTCGCGCCCCCCGCCCCGCCGTTTCCGCGCGGGCGTACCCGGAGCCCGGAGCCCCGGGCCTCCGCCCCGCCTCCGCGCCCCCGCCCCGCCGTTTCCGCGCGGGCGTACCCGGAGCCCCGAAGCCCGTCGGCCCGGCCGGGCGCACCCGGCGTCCTGTCGGCCCGGCCGGGCGCCGCCTACTCGTCGCCCACCGCCACCCCCATGACCTCCCGTCCGTGTCTGCCGGGGACCATGCCCAGCCGCCAGGCCTGCCAGCCGGACTCCAGGCGGATGCCCCGGTCCAGCAGCAGGCCGTAGGCCTCCAGGCACTCGTTGAGGCTGCTGTCGCGCAGCGGGTGGTCCATGCGGACCAGCTGGGCCAGTTCCTCCTGGGCCACCGCCGTGCCGACCTCCACCCCGCCCGGGGCCGCGTACGGCAGCAGGGTGCAGCGCAGGAACCGGGCCCAGTCCTCGCCGCGCCGGTCGCCGTACGACGCGAACAGGCCGGCCGCCTCCTCGCACAGGGCCAGCGCCGCCTGCGTACGGACGTTCCCCGCGTCGACGATCGCGAGCTCCAGGCAGGTCCAGGCCTCGCCGTGCGCGACGCCGATGCGCTGGAAGTCGGCGCGCGCGTCGACCAGGAGCTGCCGGGCGAAGCCCGAGTTGCGCAGTGAACCGGTCTGGGCGGCGCGCTGGTCGCGGGTCACCCGGGCCGAGTGGTGACGGGCACAGGCCAGGCCGTAGACGTCACGCATGCGGGAGAAGAGGGAGCGGGAGCGTTCCAGCTCGCGGACGGCGTGGTCCAGGTCGCCCGTCTCCTCCAGGGCCAGGCCCAGGTAGTAGACCGTCCAGGCCTCGCCGCGCGCGTCCTCGTTGTCCCGGTGCCGTGCCGACGCCCGGCGCAGGTCCTCCGCCGCCGGGCCCGGATCCCCGGCGATGAGCCGGGCCCGTGCCAGCTGGGTCAGGGCCCAGGCCTCGCCGCGCGCGTCGCGGGTGCGGCCGTACAGATCGAGGGCCTCGCGCAGATCGGCCTCGGCCCGCGGGACGTCGCCGCGGCGCAGATTCAGCTGGCCCAGCTGGAAGTGCGCCCATGCCTCGCCGTGCACGGAGCCGCCCTCGCGGTGCAGGACCAGCGAGCGGGTGAGCAGGTCGAGGGCCTCGGCGAGATGCGCCCTGTCCCGTTGCACCGCCGCCAGCGCGTGCATCGTCCAGGCCCGGTCCGTGGCCAGCTCGGGCGCGGCCTGGAGGTCCATCGCCTCCCGCAGCTTCGCCGCCGCCTCCGTCAGCTGGCCCTGGTGGTGCAGGGTGATGCCCAGCGAGCACAGGGCGCGTGCCGCGCCCGCGTCGTGGTGGGCCTGGAGATAGAGGTCGACGACCGAGCTGAGCGTCGTACGGGCCTTGTCCAGCTCGCCCAGTTGCCGGGCCGCGATACCCGTACGCCACTGCACGGACCGCACCAGCAGGTCCTGGCCGACCGACTGCGCCAGCTCGCTGATCTCACCGAGCCGGTAGAGGTCGCCGCGCAGCAGGCAGTAGTCGCACAGGGCGCCCAGCAGGCTCAGTACGGCGTTCTGGTCCACGCCGTCCGCGTGCCGCAGCGTCGCCGTGATGAAGCTCGACTCGTCGTCCAGCCAGCGCAGCGCCTCGTCCAGGGAGGTGAAGCCGTGCGGGGTGAAGCGGTCCGAGCGGGTCGACATGTTGCCGTCGACCAGCCGCAGCACGGAGTCGGCGAGTTCGGCGTAGCTGACGATCAGGCGTTCCTGGGCCGCCGAGCGCTCGGTCTGCTCCTCCTCGTCGAGGAGCCGGGACTGGGCGAAGGCGCGGACCAGGTCGTGCAGGCGGTAGCGGTCGCCGCGTACGTGGTCGACCAGACCGGCGTCGGCGAGGGCCGCGAGATGGCCGGTCGCCTCCGCGCGGTCCGTGCCGAGGAGCGCGGCCGCCGCGGCCGTGCCGAGCGAGGCCCGCCCGGCCAGGGCCAGCCGGCGCAGCAGTCTGCGGGTCACGTCCGGCTGGTCGGTGTAGCGCAGCCACAGGGCGCGCTCGACCGGCTCCACCGGGCCGTACACCCCCAGGTCCGCCGCCAGCGCGCGCGGTGAGCGCGGGCCCAGCGAGGAACCCGCGACGCGCAGCGCCAGCGGCAGTCCGCCGCACAACTCCCTTATACGGTCGGCGGATTCGGCGTCGTACGGACCCGAGTCGTCCCGGGCGGCCGCGCCCAGCAGTTCCTCCGCGCCCGCCGCGTCCAGGGGACGCACCGCCAGCTCGTGCACCCATGCGGGCAGCTCGGCCGGCAGCCCCAGCGGGCTCCGGGCGGTGACCAGGACCAGGCTGTCGGAACGTTCCGGCATGAGTGCGCGGACCTGTTCGGGGTCCGAGGCGTCGTCCAGGATCACCGTGACCGGCAGACCGGTCAGGTGCTGCTGGTACAGCTCGGTGAGCCGTTTGACCTGCTGGTCCGCGGAGGAGCGCTCACGGAAGAGGAGCTGCTCGCGGGGCGCGCCGAGCCGGTTCAGCAGGTGCAGCAGGGCGTCCCGGGTGGGCAGTGGCGCCTCCTGCGCGCTGTCGCCGCGCAGGTCCACCACGCAGGCGCCGCGGAACTGGTCGCGCAGCTCGTGCGCGGCCCGCACCGCGAGGGCGGTGCGGCCGCTGCCGGGGGGTCCGTGCAGCACGACGACCGTCGGCCGGGTCCGGGTGCCGGCGCGCGCCGTCTGCACCCACTGCCGAAGCTGCCCGAGTTCGGTCCGGCGCCCGGCGAACGGGCCTGCCAATTCCGGGAGTTGGGTGAAGGACTGGGCCAGCACGGTCCGTCCGCGCGCCGCCGCGCTCTTGTCGGCGCCGCGCAGTTGCGGTCCCGCCGCCTTCTTCGGGCCGGTCGTCGCGCTCAGCATCCGCTGCTGATCCAGGAACGGCCGGATGCCCCGCACCTCCAGTGCGGTGAGCCATTGCAGCCGCAGTTGCTCGGCGCCGCCCGGTTGCCCCGCCTCGCCGGCCCGGTGATGCGCGGCCGGCAGATGGGAGCTAGCCACCTTCATGACGGTCGCCGCGGCGCCGACGACCCCGACGGCCACCCCGGCGCCGAGCGCGGTACCCGGCCCGGTGCCAAGCGCGAGATCGGCGACCGCCGTCGTGACGGCCGCAACACCCGCCACCAGCAGGGGAGTCCGTCCGCCCTCCCGCGCGTACCGCTGTCCGAAGCTGACCTGCCGGGCCTCCGTCTCCTCCAGGGCGCGCGCGTAGGCCTCGTACTCCTCGGCGGCCGTCTGCGCCATGGCGTCCAGCGCGCCGCGCGCCCGTGTCATCAGCACCTGCCGGTCGCTGCGCCCGCCGGAGCGCCGTACCTCCTCCTCCACGGCCCGCGCCAACAACCGCTCGGCTTCCGCCCTATGGCCGTCCCGCATGTCCCGTCCCCCTCCGGAGGTCACCGCGTTCCTTGGTCAAGTGTGCGGCGGACGGCTCCGCGACGCGAGGGGGCGAGGGGTCCCGGGCCGCCGCGGCGGTGACCGCCCGGAGGCGCCTGACGAGTGACGAGCGGGGTACTGCGGCAGGATGGTCCCCATGCCGAACCGACTGGCCCATGAGACGTCTCCGTACCTCCTCCAGCACGCCGACAACCCCGTCGACTGGTGGCCCTGGTCGGCGGAGGCCTTCGAGGAGGCGCGCAGGCGGGGCGTGCCGGTGCTGCTGAGTGTCGGATATTCGAGCTGCCACTGGTGCCATGTGATGGCGCACGAGTCCTTCGAGGACCAGGAGACCGCCGACCGTCTCAACGAGCACTTCGTCAGCGTCAAGGTCGACCGGGAAGAGCGTCCCGACGTGGACGCCGTCTACATGGAGGCCGTACAGGCGGCCACCGGCCAGGGTGGCTGGCCCATGACCGTGTTCCTGACGCCCGACGCCGAGCCCTTCTACTTCGGGACGTACTTCCCGCCCGCGCCCCGGCAGGGCATGCCCTCCTTCCGGCAGGTGCTGGACGGGGTGCGGCAGGCCTGGACCGAGCGGCGGGACGAGGTGGCCGAGGTCGCCGGGAAGATCGTCCGGGATCTGGCGGGACGGGAGATCTCCTACGGGGACGGCATGGCCCCCGGTGAGCAGGAGCTGTCGCAGGCGCTGCTGGGGCTGACCCGGGAGTACGACCCGCAGCGGGGCGGGTTCGCCGGCGCGCCGAAGTTCCCGCCGTCGATGGTGATCGAGTTCCTGCTCCGCCACCATGCGCGGACCGGTGCCGAGGGCGCCCTCCAGATGGCCCGGGACACCTGCGAACGGATGGCCAGGGGCGGGATCTACGACCAGCTCGGCGGCGGGTTCGCCCGGTACTCCGTCGACCGTGACTGGGTCGTGCCGCACTTCGAGAAGATGCTGTACGACAACGCCCTGCTGTGCCGGGTGTACGCCCATCTCTGGCGGGCCACCGGCAGTGAGCTCGCCCGGCGGGTCGCCCTGGAGACGGCCGACTTCCTGGTGCGCGAACTCCGCACCGAGCAGGGCGGGTTCGCCTCCGCGCTCGACGCCGACAGCGACGACGGGAGCGGGAAGCACATCGAGGGCGTGTACTACGTCTGGACGCCCGAGCAGCTCACCGAGGTGCTCGGGCCGCGGGACGCCGAGCTGGCCGCCCGCTACTTCGGCGTCACCGAAGAGGGCACCTTCGAGCACGGCTCCTCCGTCCTCCAGCTCCCGCAGCAGGACGAGGTCTTCGACGCCGAGAGGATCGCCGGCATCAAGGAGCGGCTGCTGCGCGAGCGTGGCGGACGGCCCGCCCCGGGCCGGGACGACAAGGTCGTCGCCGCCTGGAACGGGCTCGCGATCGCCGCGCTCGCCGAGACCGGCGCCTACTTCGACCGGCCGGATCTCGTGGAGGCCGCGGTCGGGGCCGCCGATCTCCTCGTCCGGCTGCATCTCGACGAGCAGGCCCGCATCGCCCGTACCAGCAAGGACGGAAAGGCCGGGGCCAACGCGGGGGTCCTCGAGGACTATGCCGACGTGGCCGAGGGGTTCCTCGCCCTCGCCTCCGTGACCGGGGAGGGCGTCTGGCTGGAGTTCGCCGGATTCCTGCTCGACCACGTCCTCGTCCGGTTCGTCGACCCCGAGTCCGGCGCGCTGTACGACACCGCGGCCGACGCCGAGCGGCTCATCCGGCGTCCGCAGGATCCGACCGACAACGCGGTGCCCTCCGGCTGGACCGCCGCCGCGGGCGCGCTGCTGAGCTACGCCGCCCACACCGGATCCGAACCCCACCGCACGGCGGCGGAGCGGGCGCTGGGCGTCGTGAAGGCGCTCGGGCCGCGGGTGCCCCGGTTCATCGGGTGGGGGCTCGCTGCCGCCGAGGCGCTGCTCGACGGGCCGCGGGAGGTCGCCGTGGTCGCGCCCGGCACGGCTGACCCGGCCTCGACGGCGTTGCACCGTACGGCACTTCTGGGCACCGCCCCGGGTGCCGTCGTCGCGTTCGGCACCCCGGGGAGCGACGAGTTCCCGTTGCTCGCCGACCGGCCGGCGGTCAACGGTGAACCGACCGCGTACGTCTGCCGTAACTTCACGTGTGACGCCCCGACGACCGACCCCGAGCGACTGCGCACGGCGTTGACCACCGTGGTGAGCGGCTGAAACGGCTGGAAACAGCTGCAAAACTGTCTCGATCCCGAGGGGAAAGCTGAGCACCTGTTCGGATAAGTCGGGTTACGGGCGGCAGAGTTCCGAAACAATCTATTTATCGGAAGAGTTCTCGGACTTCACAGAGTCCCCCTAGTCTCTCCACAGTGACGCGACGGATGTGACACGCCGTCGCTACAGGGGGCTCTGGGATCTGGGGGGATCTGCTTGCTCACATCTGTCTTCATCGCTGCCGTCTCACTGGCCTTGTTCTGGATGGCGGCGTTCACCCTGTGGTGGCAGATGCACGCGTGGCGTACGCCCGAGGTGCTCGCCTCCACCCGGTTCAGCAGCCCGGACGGCGACGAACACGTCTCCTTCTCGCTGCTGCTTCCGGCACGGCACGAACAAGCCGTGCTGGACCACACCATCCAGCGGCTGCTGGAGTCCGGCCACACCGACTTCGAGATCATCGTCATCGTGGGTCACGACGATCCCGAGACCACGGCGGTGGCCGAGAGCGCCGCCGAACGCGACCCGCGCGTCCGTGTCCTCGTCGACACCCACGAGAAGAAGAACAAACCGAAGGCCATGAACACGGCGCTGCCGCACTGCCGCGGCGATGTCGTCGGGGTCTTCGACGCCGAGGACCAGGTCCATCCCGAGCTGCTCGCCCATGTCGACCACGCCTTCCGGACCACGGAGGCCGACGTCGTGCAGGGCGGGGTGCAGCTCATCAACTTCCACTCCAGCTGGTACAGCCTGCGCAACTGCCTGGAGTACTTCTTCTGGTTCCGCTCCCGGCTCCATCTGCATGCGCAGAAAGGATTCATCCCGCTGGGTGGCAACACCGTCTTCGTGCGGACGCACACCCTCAGGGAGGCCGGCGGCTGGGACCCCGACTGTCTGGCCGAGGACTGCGATCTCGGGGTCCGCCTCTCCAGCGCCGGCAAGAAGGTCGTCGTCGCCTACGACTCCGCCATGGTGACCCGGGAGGAGACCCCGGGCTCGCTGATGTCCCTGCTCAAGCAGCGCACCCGCTGGAACCAGGGGTTCCTCCAGGTCTACCGGAAGAAGGACTGGAAGCAACTCCCCGGGTTCGGGCAGCGGCTGCTGGCCCGCTACACCCTCATGACGCCGTTCCTGCAGGCGTTCTCGGGGGTCGTCATCCCGCTCAACGTGGCGATCGCGCTCTTCCTCGACGTGCCCGTCGGGAT
Organism: Streptomyces sp. NPDC060002; assembly: GCF_042737245.1. Lineage (NCBI taxonomy): Bacteria > Bacillati > Actinomycetota > Actinomycetes > Kitasatosporales > Streptomycetaceae > Streptomyces > Streptomyces sp. NPDC060002. Next base: position 63,223 of record NZ_JBHWUW010000010.1, on the reverse strand, counting down.
CGCCTTCGTCACCTTCCTGCCGGCCGTGACGGCCCTCGTCACCTTCGTCTTCGAGCTCGTCGGCCTGCACGACTTCGGCAAGCAGTACGGCCTGCGCGTCCGCCTCGTCCACTACCTCAAGCTCGTCGCGGGCGGCCCGTTCTACCAGGTGCTCCTCGCGGGAGCCGCGATGCGCGCCGTCTGGCGTGAACAACGCGGCCGAAACGAATGGGAGTTGACCTCGCATGTCGGTGCGCATCTGACCGCAGCCACTTCCGGGCCCGCGACCGCAGCCACTTCCGGGCCCGCGGCCGGACCTGGGCCCGCGGCCGGACCTGGGCCCGCGGCCGCACCCGCTTCCGATCCCGCAGTGATCCGAGAGGACGTTCCTGCGTGACCTCCACCCTTCCCGCGGTGACCACCGGCACGGTCCCCGCGCAGCGCCGACCTGTGCCTGACTCGCGTTCGACCGGCCGAACGGCCTCGTCGAAGCGGCTGCGCCGGTCCCGTCCCGACCTGATCCTGTGCGGCGTGCTCCTGGTGGCGATCCTCGTCGTGCAGGGCTGGAACATCGCCGACTACCCGACCCTCAGCGACGACGAGGGCACCTACCTCGCCCAGGCCTGGGCCGTCCAGGAGGGCAGGGGCCTCGCCCACTACACCTACTGGTACGACCACCCGCCGCTCGGCTGGATCCAGCTCGCCCTGCTGACCTGGATCCCCAAGCTGATCAGCCCCGACTCGATGACCGTCGGCGCGATGCGGGCCACGATGCTCGTGATCGGCGCGGTCAGCGCCGTCCTCGTCCACGTCCTCGGGCGGCGGCTGTCGCTGCCCCGCTGGGCGGCCGGGCTCGGCATGGTCCTGTTCGGGCTCTCCCCGCTCTCGGTCGTCCTCCAGCGGGAGATCTTCCTCGACAACCTCGCGGTGATGTGGACCCTGCTCGCGTTCACCCTGGCCGCCTCGCCGAGCCGCCACCTCTGGCACCACTTCGGCGCGGGCGTCGCCGCCGCGACGGCCGTGCTCACCAAGGAGACGATGCTCTTCGTCCTCCCGGCGGTCTTCGTCACCATGTGGCGGCACAGCCATCGCGACACCCGTAAGTTCGCCCTCACCGGCGCGGTCACCGCCTGCGTGCTGATCGGCCTCGCCTATCCCCTCTTCGCCCTGCTCAAGGGCGAGTTGCTGCCGGGCAGCGGACATGTCTCCCTCTGGGACGGCATCGCCTACCAGATGACCAGACCGGGGTCGGGCTTCATCCTCGACCAGGGCTCGGGGTCCCACGGTGTGCTCCGGTCGTGGCTCTACTACGACCGGGTGCTGATCCTCGGCGGCCTCGCCGGCGCGCTGCTGCTCCTGCTCACCTGGCGCTGGTCGGTCACCGCCCGCGCCCTCGCCGGACCCTCGCTGGCGGTGGCGATCCTCGCGGTGGTCGCGATGCGGCCCAGCGGCTACCTGCCCGCGATGTACGTCATCCAGGCGCTGCCGTTCCTCGCGCTCGTCCTGGCCGGCGGGACGGCGAGCGTCGCCCATGCCGTCCTGCGCAAACGACGCGGGCCGGACGAGGCACGGTGGCGGACCGGCGGCCGCTACGCCCTCGCGGCCGTCCTCGCCCTGGCAGCCGGGGCGTACGTCGTCCCGCGCTGGTACGACGGTGACCGCACCGCCGTCACCGCCGACGCCAACGCCCCCTACCGGGCCGCCTCCACATGGCTGTCCACCGAGGTCGAGGACCCGGCCGGCACCCGTGTCCTGGTCGACGACGCGCTCTGGCTGGACCTGGTGCACGCCGGCTACCGGCCGGGACTCGGAGCCATCTGGTTCTACAAGGCCGACCTCGACCCGGCCGTCACCAAGACCCTGCCGAACGGCTGGCGGGACATCGACTACGTCGTCGCCTCGCCGACCGTCCGGCGGGACGCGAGCGACCTGCCGCAGGTCGGGGCGGCCCTCGAGCACTCGACGCCGGTGGCCACCTTCGGCTCCGGTGAGGACCGGATCGAGATCCGGCGGATCCAGACCGACTCCGGAGGCGTCCGATGAGCCACGACTACACCGAGTACAGCGTCCCCGTCCCCGATCTGAGCGCGGCCGAACTCGCCGAGCCCGGCGCGGTCACCATCGTCGTGCCGACCTTCAACGAGTCGGCGAACATCCGCCAACTGCTGCACCGGATCACCGAGTCGGTGCCGTCCCGGCTGCCCTGCGAGGTCGTCTTCGTGGACGACTCCACCGACGACACCCCCGAGGTCATCCGGGACGCGGCGCGCGACTGCCCCTTCCCGGTGACCGTGCTGCACCGGGAGGAACCGGTCGGCGGGCTCGGCGGCGCGGTCGTCGAGGGGATGAAGGCGGCCGGGTCGGACTGGATCGTCGTCATGGACGGCGACTGCCAGCATCCCCCGTCCCTGGTCCCGGAGCTGGTGGCCACGGGGGAGCGGTCGAACGCCGGGCTCGTCGTGGCCTCCCGGTACATCAAGGGCGGCAGCCGCGCCGGCCTCGCGGGCAGCTACCGGGTGGCCGTCTCGCGCGGGGCGACCTGGCTCACGAAGTCCCTCTTCCCGCGCAGACTGCGCGGCATCAGCGACCCGATGAGCGGGTTCTTCGCGATCCGGCGCAGCGCGGTCACCGCCGACGCCCTCAAGCCGCTCGGCTACAAGATCCTCCTCGAACTCGCCGTCCGCAGCCGCCCGCGCGCGGTCGGCGAGGTCCCGTTCGTCTTCGAGGAGCGGTTCGCGGGCGAGTCCAAGTCGAGCGCACGGGAGGGCTTCCGCTTCCTGCGCCACCTGGTCGGACTGCGCACCGCCTCGCCGGTCGCCCGCATGATCGGCTTCGGGCTGATCGGGGCGACCGGGTTCCTGCCCAACCTGCTGGGGCTGTGGGCCCTCACCGCCGCCGGACTGCACTACGTGCCGGCCGAGATCCTCGCCAACCAGCTCGGCGTCGCCTGGAACTTCGTCCTCATCGAGCATCTGCTGTTCCGCGACCGCCGGGCCCATCGCCGCTGGTGGGACAGGGCCGGCCGGTTCGCGCTGCTCGCCAACGCCGACCTGGTGCTGCGCATCCCGCTGATCGCGCTGTTCGTGCACCGGTTCGGGATGGGCGCGCTGTCCGCGACCGCGCTGGCGCTGGTGACGACGTTCGTCGTGCGCTTCGCCGGTACCGAAGCGCTGGTCTACCTCCCCCGCAGGAGGCCGCGGGGGAGCCGCACCGCAAGGAGAGCCGTGTGAACAGACGCCGTAGACGGGTCGCGTTGCTGGCGGTGACGGGCCTCACCGGAGGCCTGTTGCTGGCCGGCCCGCAGCCCGCGTCCGCCGCCGACCTCATCAAGAACGCCGGTTTCGAGACGTCCGGTACGGACGGCATGCCGTACTGCTGGGAGAAGTCGGGCTGGGGCGACAACGACTTCGCCTTCGCGCACACCTCGGACGCGCACACCGGGGCCAAGGCGATGAAGGTGACGCTGACCCGCCGGGTCGACGGCGACCGCAAGGCGCTGATCACCGAGTCGGCGGCGTGCGCGCCCGCGGTGACCGTCGGCAGGCAGTACGACCTGTCGCTCTGGTACAAGTCGACGACGCCCGACACCTCCGTCACCCTCTTCCGCCACGACGCGACGGCGGGCTGGCAGTACTGGACGGACCTCAAGACGCTGGACATGGCGTCCGCGTACACCCGGGCCACCGTCCGCACCCCCGCGGTGCCGGCCGGCACCGACCGCATCACCTGGGGCGTCTCCGTCTACGGGACCGGCTCGGTGACCACCGACGACTACACGATGGAGCAGGTGCCGGACGTCCTCCCGCCCGCGACCTGCACGGGCACCGCCGACAGTTGCGCCAACGGCAGGTGGGACGTGCTCCCGACGCAGAACCCGGTGCGCTCCATGCACTCCGTCGTCCTCGACAACGGCAAGGTGCTGCTCATCGCCGGCTCCGGCAACAGCGAGGAGCAGTTCGACGCGGGCACGTTCACGTCGGCGGTGTACGACCCGGCGAACGGCAGCTACCAGGTCGTCCCCACGCCGAAGGACATGTTCTGCGCCGGGCACGTGCAGCTCCAGGACGGGCGCGTCCTCGTGATGAGCGGCAACAAGGCCTACCCGGTGGCGGGCGGGCACGGCTACGAGGGCTTCAAGGACTCGTACGTCTTCGATCCCGTCACCGAGACGTACGGCAGGACCAACGACATGAACGACGGCCACTGGTACCCGTCGGCCACGGTCATGGGCAACGGTGACGTGCTGTCCTTCGGCGGGCTGCGCGAGGACTCCACAGGATCGGTGACGGCCGAGCTGTTCTCGCAGGCCGAGCAGCAGTGGCAGCCGCTGTGGAAGGTCAACCAGACCTGGTCGTACTGGGGCCTGTACCCGTCGATGATCCTGATGCAGGACGGCCGCCTCTTCTACTCGGGCAGCCACGTCTTCGGCAACAACATCCCGGGCACGGGCTCGGCGGTCTACGACTACGACGCCAACACGGTCACCCAGATCCCCGGCCTCCGGAACAAGGACCAGCGCGACCAGTCGGCGAGCGTGCTGCTGCCTCCGGCGCAGGACCAGAAGGTCCTCACCCTCGGCGGCGGCAACATCGACTCCAACCCGGACGGCAACCGGCTCACCGACGTCATCGACCTGAAGGCCGCGAACCCGACGTACGTCGCCGGACCACCGCTCCCGCAGGGCACCGTGGACCTCGGCAACGGGCCCGTGCCCGAGACCGGCGCCCAGGGCAAGATGTACGTGTCCGCCGTGCTCCTGCCCGACGGCAAGGTGCTGGAGTCGGGCGGCGCGCTGCACAACCGGGCCGACCCGGTCTTCGAGTCGTCGCTCTACGACCCCGGCACCAACACCTTCGATCCCGTCGCCGCCGACCCGCAGGCCCGCGGCTACCACTCCTCCTCGTTCCTGCTGCCCGACGGCCGGGTGATGTCCACCGGCGACAACCCGGGCAACGGCACCTGGAACCACAACGTGTCGATCTACACCCCGCCCTACCTGCTCAAGGGCGCCCGGCCGACGATCACATCGGTCATCGACACGGAGTGGACGTACGGCGACACCCAGCGCGTCACGGTGGACCGGCCCGTCGCCAAGGCGGAGCTGATCCGCCCGGCGGCGGTGACCCACTCCTCCGACCCGAACCAGCGCTTCGTGGACCTCCCGCTGTCGGTCGACGGCAACAACGTCGACCTCAATGTGACGAGCAATCCGAACCTGGCGCCGCCCGGCTGGTACATGCTCTTCGCGGTGGACGCGAACGGGGTGCCGTCGGTGGCGAAGTGGGTGCACCTCCAGGGCCCGGCCGCACTGAGCGCGGACTCCGCGTCGACGTTCTCGGTGTCCTTCGGCACCGAGGCCGCACCGCACGTCCACTCCTTCGCCGACGACCTGACCGGCAAGGTCACCGGCCCCGGCAGGAAGCGGACCTCGCAGGCGGTCGGCCCGACCGTCTCCGGCTGCGACCGGCACTACGGCTCGGTCAACGTGTGCGTGCCTACGGCGTTCCCGGCGACGGTGAAGAAGACGACGGCCGCCCGCTGCTCCTGGCTCAGGGCCAACGACTACGGCCGGCTGAAGGTCAACGGCAAGGACGACCCGCTGCGGCTCGACCCCGACCGCGACGGCCTCGCCTGCGGAAAGGACGATCTGCGCAAGAACTAGGCGGGCCTCAGCCCGTGAACTCCGCCAGGGCGCGTTCCACGATGGCCACCAGCTGCTCGTGGTGCGCGCCCTTCCAGTACGCGCGCCCGCAGGACAGGCACTGCGCGAACACGTCGTACGACTGCCGCGTGCCGTGCCGCAGCTGGTCGGCGACCTCCTCCTTGGTGGCCTTGCGCAGCATTCCGTTGCAGGCGGTGCACCTCGTCCAGGGAAGCAGTTCGGGCGCGAACCGGTCGAGGACGTCGCGGAGCTGCTCCTCGGGGTCGGTGCTGTAGACGTACGCGCCCGCCCACAGCTCGCGCCGCCGCAGCAGGCCCCGGTCCCGGCTGAGCATGACGCGCTGTTCGGCCGCCGAGCGGGTGGCGAGCGCCGGGTCGCCGATGTCGGTCGACTCGTACGCCGTGTCCACGCCGAGCAGTCGCAGCCGGCGGGCCAGGGTGCCGAGGTGGACGTCGAGGAGGAAGCGCAGCGGCGCTCCCGGGATCCGCTGCGGGCGGGCCACCGGGCGGACGGTCACCGACTCGCCGGCGGCCGGGATGTGCGAGACCGGTACCGCACGGCCGTCGACGAGCAGGGTGCCGACCTCCGTGAGGGGCACCCCGAGCGACTCGACGACATGGCCGAGGGTGGCGACGCCGTCGACGGCGAGCGCGGTGGCTCCCGCGCGCCGCGTGTGCGGGACGAACAGGGCCAGCTCCGGGGCGACTTCGACGCGGATCTCGAGTGCGTTCACCTGGTCAGGATGGCACGGGGGAGGGGCGGGGGCTCAGCGGTTTTCCTTGCTCAGGCCGTGTTCCAGCACCTCCAGCGTGCGGTCGAGGAGAGCGGCGAAGTCGTCCTCGTGGCCGTGCTCGCCCCAGTACAGGGCGGTCTCCATCAGGCCGCCGAGCAGGGACATCGTGTAGACGCGGACCTCCAGGCTGTCGGGGTCGCGGCCGGTGCGCTCGCCGATCGCGACGCAGAGCATGCGGCCGATGGACGACATGCTCTCCATCATCCGCGAGCGCACCGCCGGAACCTGGACCATCAGACGGGTGCGGAGCCGGGCCACTGCCGGGTCCTCGTCGAAGCCCCTGCGGGCACCCTCCCGCATCACGTACCGCATGGTGTCCGCCAACGCCTCGTCCGCGGGCCGGGAGCGCAGTTCCTCCAGCAGGATCGGGTCCTGCTCGTCGGTGAGGATGATGTCTTCCTTGGTCGGGAAGTAGCGGAAGACGGTCGACGGCGACACCTCGGCGCGCTCGGCGATCTGGTCGATCGTCGTGGCGTCGTACCCCTGTTCCCCGACCAGCGCGTAGGTGGCGGTGCGGATCGCCTCGCGGGTCTTGATCTTCTTGCGCTCCCGGAGACCCGGTGGGGGGTGGTCGGCGGGAGAGCTGATGCGTGCGGCCGTCATGGGCTCATTGTCGGGCATCGGCCGTGGGGGTGACCAAGTCGGGACCGGCGCCCACGGGACCGGCGCCCACGGGACCGGCGTCCTCGGTCTCCTCCACGTGTGCGGTCCCCGGCAGGAACGCGGCCGCCAGCAGCGCCGAGGCCAGGGCGGCGATGCCGCAGACCAGCAGCGCCAGGCTCATGCCGTGGACGTAGGCGGAGTTCGCGGAGACGGCGAGATCGGTCAGGTTCGCCTTTTCGGCGATCACATGGGCCGCGACCACCGAGTCCCCGGCGGTGTCGGCCACCCCGGCGGGCAGACCGGTGACGTCGAGACGGTCGCGGAAGGTGCTCGCGAGCAGGCTGCCGAGCAGGGCGATGCCGATGGCGGCGCCGACCTGGCGCAGGGTCATCAGCAGGCCGGATCCGCTGCCGGCGCGATCGCTGGGCAGGGTGCCCAGGGCGCCGGACATCGCGGGCACGATCGAGAAGCCGAAGCCGAAGCCGACGATCGACAGCCACAGCGCGGTGAAGCCGTAACCGGAGTCGACCGTCGTACGGCTGCCCAGCAGCATGGCGAAGGCCAGCACCACCAGGCCCGCGCTCACCACCGCCCGCGCCCCGAACCGGACCACGACGGGCTGCGCGGCCCGTGCGGCGACGATCAGACCGCCCATCATCGGCAGCAGCCGCACACCGGTGCCGAGGGCGTCGTTGCCGAGGACGGCCTGGAGGTACTGCGGCAGGACGAACAGCAGGCCGGACAGCACGAACATGAGGAGGGTCGCCGCGAGCGTGTTGAACAGGAACCCGCGGTGGGCGAGCAGCCCCATGTCGAGCATGGGCCGCGTGACCCGGCGCTCGCGCAGGACCAGCGCGGTGATCAGCACGACGGCCATGGCGTCCATCGCGAGGACCAGCGGGTCGCCCCAGCCCCGGGTCGGCGCCTCGATGATCGCGTAGATGAGCGCGCCGAGCCCGGCCGCGGTGAGCGCGGTGGAGACGGCGTCGACCTTGGGGGAGGCCGGGTCGCGGGTCTCCGGCAGCAGGAAGACGCAGGCGGCGATGCCGATCGCGGCCATCGGGATGTTGATGAGGAAGACCGAGCCCCACCAGAAGTGGTTGAGCAGCCAGCCGCCGATGATCGGCCCGAGCGGCAGGCCCAGCGTCGAGCCGGCCGAGACGATGCCGACGGCCTTGGTGCGCTCCTCGGGCGCGAACAGCGAGGGCAGCACCGACAGCGCGAGCGGCGTGACCAGCGCGGCCCCGACGCCCATCACGGCGCGGGCGGCGATCACCGCGTTCACGTCCCCGGCCAGCGTGCCGACCAGCGAGCCGACGAGGAAGATCCCCAGCCCGGTGATCAGCATGTTCCGTCGGCCGAAGCGGTCGCCCAGCAGGCCGGCCGGGAGCATCAGGGCCGCGAAGACGACGACGTACGCGTCGGCCATCCACTGCTGCTGACCGGTACTGGCGCCCAGCTGTTCCGCCATCGTCGGGAGCGCCACATTGAGGATCGTCAAGTCGAAGCCGAGCGTGAGCATGCTCGCGACCAGGGCCCCGAGGGCCCACCAGCGGCGTGGGTCGGATCCCACCGCAGCAGAGTTCGTGACAGTAGCCATGAAATGAGAGTAACTCTCAAAAGATGGGGCGCGTCAATCGTCAGGACCTCCCGGAATGCCGGAACCGGTACACGAAAAGGGCCACGGCTCGGAAGCCGTGGCCGGAAGAAGGCGGAGAAGTGACGTTATCCGTGCTGGTACGCCACCAAGGAGATGCCGACGTAGTGCACGACGAAGGCGGCGAGGGTCAGGGAGTGGAAGACCTCGTGGAAGCCGAACCAGCGCGGTGAGGGGTTGGGGCGCTTGATGCCGTAGATCACGCCGCCCGCGCTGTAGAGGAGCCCGCCGATGATCACCAGGACCATGACGGCGATGCCGCCCGCCCGCATGAAGTCCGGCAGGAAGAAGACGGCCGCCCAGCCCATCGCGATGTAGCAGGGGGTGTAGAGCCAGCGCGGGGCGCCGACCCAGAAGACCCGGAAGACGATGCCCGCGACCGCCGCGGCCCAGATGCTCCACAGCAGCCACTGGCCCTTCGGCTCCGGCAGGAGCAGCAGGGTGAGCGGTGTGTAGGTGCCCGCGATGATCAGGAAGATGTTCGCGTGGTCGAGTCTGCGCAGGATGCCGTCCATGCGCGCGCTCCAGTCGCCCCGGTGGTAGAGCGCGCTCACGCCGAACAGCAGGCACGCGGTGAGGGCGTAGACGCCGCAGGCGATGCGGCCGCGGGTGGAGTCGGCGAGGGCGGTGAGCACGAGGCCCGCGATGAGGGCGGCCGGAAACATTCCGAGATGCAGCCAGCCGCGGAGCTTGGGCTTGACCGGATGCGGCAGGGGGAGCGCGACGGGACCACGGCCGGCGGCCGGCGTGTCCGTTGGCGCGTCGGGGACGGGCGCAGTCATGCGCCGAATCGTACCTACGGAACCGTAAGTTGCGGATCAGTCAGGCGTGCTGATGGGCGAAGAGTGGCCGGCGTCTCACGGGGGCCGGGTCAAAGGGCCGTCGGCTGAACGTCATGTGGACGCAAAACGACGCCTCTACACGTGGCCATCCTCACTCCGCTCACCTGTGAGGCCCTATGGACATATGGGCGGTAGCATCGGATGATCAAATGAGTGCGGTCGACACCGGATGAGCGCCAAGGTCACCATCCGAAGCATCCGGGTCGCAGCCCCCACGGGGCCTCCAGACAAAAAATCCCTCATTTAGGAGCAATCGTGGCGCGCGACATCGCGGCTCCCCCCGTCATCCCCACCCACCACCAGGAACTCGTCTCCTGGGTGAACGAGATCGCCGAACTGACGCAGCCGGACAACGTGGTCTGGTGTGACGGATCCGAGGCCGAGTACGAGCGACTGTGCGACGAGCTCGTCGAGAAGGGCACCTTCAAGAGGCTCGACCCGGTCCAGCGCCCGAACTCCTACTACGCCGCCTCCGACCCCACCGATGTCGCCCGGGTCGAGGACCGCACCTTCATCTGCTCCGAGCAGGAGAAGGACGCCGGCCCCACCAACCACTGGAAGGCGCCCGCCGAGATGCGGGAGATCTTCTCGGGTGAGAAGGGCCTGTTCCGCGGCTCCATGCGCGGCCGCACGATGTACGTCGTCCCCTTCTGCATGGGCCCGCTGGGCTCCGACCTCTCCGCGATCGGCGTCGAGATCACCGACTCCGCCTACGTCGCCGTGTCCATGCGCACCATGACCCGTATGGGACAGCCGGTGCTGGACGAACTCGGCACCGACGGGTTCTTCGTGCGTGCCGTGCACACGCTCGGAGCGCCACTGGCCGAGGGCGAGGCGGACGTCCCGTGGCCCTGCAACCGGACCAAGTACATCTCGCACTTCCCCGAGAGCCGCGAGATCTGGTCCTACGGCTCCGGCTACGGCGGCAACGCCCTGCTCGGCAAGAAGTGCTACGCCCTGCGCATCGCGTCCGTCATGGCCCGCGACGAGGGCTGGCTCGCCGAGCACATGCTGATCCTCAAACTGACCCCGCCGCAGGGCGGGCCGAAGTACGTCGCCGCCGCCTTCCCGAGCGCCTGCGGCAAGACCAACCTCGCCATGCTGGAACCCACCGTCTCCGGCTGGACCGTCGAGACCATCGGCGACGACATCGCCTGGATGCGCTTCGGCGAGGACGGCCGCCTGTACGCCATCAACCCCGAGGCCGGCTTCTTCGGCGTGGCGCCCGGCACCGGTGAGCACACCAACGCCAACGCGATGAAGACGCTCTGGGGCAACTCGGTCTTCACCAACGTCGCCCTCACCGACGACAACGACATCTGGTGGGAGGGCATGACGGAGGAGACTCCCGCCCACCTCACCGACTGGAAGGGCAACGACTGGACGCCGGAGTCCGGCACCCCCGCCGCCCACCCCAACGCCCGCTTCACCGTCCCCGCCGCGCAGTGCCCGATCATCGCGCCCGAGTGGGAGGACCCCAGGGGCGTGCCGATCTCGGCGATCCTCTTCGGCGGCCGGCGTGCCTCGGCGGTCCCGCTGGTGACGGAGTCCTTCGACTGGAACCACGGCGTCTTCCTCGGCGCCAACGTGGCCTCCGAGAAGACCGCCGCCGCCGAGGGCAAGGTCGGCGAGCTGCGCCGCGACCCCTTCGCCATGCTGCCGTTCTGCGGCTACAACATGGGCGACTACATGGGCCACTGGGTCGACGTCGCCAAGGGCAAGGACCAGTCGAAGCTCCCGAAGATCTACTACGTCAACTGGTTCCGCAAGAACGAGGCGGGCGAGTTCGTCTGGCCCGGCTTCGGCGAGAACAGCCGCGTGCTGAAGTGGATCGTGGAGCGCCTGGACGGGAAGGCCGAGGGCGTCGAGACCCCGATCGGCATCCTGCCGACGAAGGAGGCCCTCGACACCAAGGGCCTCGAACTGGCCGACTCCGACCTGGAGTTCCTCCTCACCGTGGACAAGGAGGTCTGGCGCGAGGAGGCCGCCCTGGTCCCCGAGCACCTCAACACCTTCGGCGACCACACCCCGAAGGAACTGTGGGACGAGTACCGCGCGCTGGTGCAGCGCCTGGGCTGAGGCCCACCCCGGAAGACTCCGCGGCCGGCACGGGATTGCCCTGACCAGTGATCGTCACGGCCGGCCGCGGTGCGATGCGGCGAGCCGCGTACAACGGCGTACGTGGCCATGGGCCTGTCGTCGTCTCCCCGTCCGCCCCGACGAGGAGACGACGGCAGGCCTTCGCCTATGTGGGGCGTCGCCCGCGCGTCGTCGGTGGCTGGTCGCGCAGTTCCCCGCGCCCCTGTTCCGGCGAGCGGTCCTGCAGGTACCGCGTATGCGTCTCCTGGCGGCGCGCCTCGATCTCCCGGAGCCCGGCCGTCAGCCGCTCCGCCTCCTCCTGGAGCAGGACCAGCTGGCGTTCCAGGTGCCGTTCCGGTGGTTCCTGGCCGGGAGCCATCCGCGTCCACCAGCGCGTCCGTACGAAGCTGTCGACGGCCTCGGGCAGGTCCTGCCGTACGGTCCGGGAGAGCGTGTGGACGCCCTCCGGGTCCTGGGCGAGGACCTCGGCGACCCAGCCGGGCTCCAGCAGCGCGGCCAGCAGGCCGGTGAGTTCGGTGAGCCGTCCGGCGACGGCCGGGGGCAGCTCCGTCTCCGCGAGATACCCGCCTAGCCGCTCGAAGTCGTCGCGCAACGCGTCCAGCTGGGCCGACGGATCCGGGAAGCCAGGCAGCGGCGGCCGCTCCGGCGGGGCGATCAGCGCGCCCGCGCCGTACAGACCGGCCACCACGACGGGCCAGTACGAGCCCGCCGCCCCCGTGAAGGTCAGCACCAGGCCGGCCAGCCCGGCCGCGCTGCCCGCGATGTTCTTGCGGGACTCCAGATACCCGACGAACCTACTGGTAGCCACGGATCTCCTCGAAGGCGCCGTCCAGCGAGCCCTGTTGCGCGTCGAAGAGCCGGCCGCCGGTCAGCTCGGCGATGTGCTCCAGTTCCGAGCGGTCGGAGTCGCCGAAGAGGACGGTGAAGACGGGGATCCGTTTCCCGGCCGGGGTGAGGGCGTCCCGGTAGAAGTCGTCGAAGTCGTCGGCGTCGTCGCCCTTGGTGTTCTCGCCGTCCGTCATCAGCACGATGGAGGTGAAGGCGTCCCGGTCGGTGCCCAGGTGGGCGTAGGCCTTTTCCAGCGAGGTGTAGATCGCGGTCTCGCCGTCGGCCGTGAGCTCCTCGGTGTCCTTGCGGATCGCGGCCGCCCCGGTCTGCGGGTCGGCCGGGCTGACGACATGCGTCGCGACGCTCTTCACGTCCGACCCGAAAGGCATCAGCGTCACCTCCTCGCGGTCGCGGAAGTCGCCGGTGAGGTCGGCGAGGGCCTCCTTCAGACGGCTCAGCCGGTCGCCCTCCATCGAGCCGGAGGTGTCGAGGACGTACACGGTCCGCGAGGGGCGGCGCAGGTCGTTCTCGTAGGCGTCGAGCAGCCCGTCGGCGACGGAGCGGCTGCCTGGGAAGGGCAGTTCGCGCCGGCGGGCGGTGTCGAGGCCGGCCGCGGGCGGTACCGAGGCGACGACCGGGCGGCGGTGCGTCCGGGTGGTGATCAGCCGCTGGACGGCCTCTGTGCGCAGGGCGTCGGTGACCCGTCTGACGTTCGCGCGGGTCGTCGCGTCGGTCGCGGCGAGGGAGGAGAGCGGGTAGTCGGCGGTGACGACGCCGTCCGTGGGGCGGATCACGGTCAGCCCCGGGATGCCCTTCAGCACGGACTCGTAGTTGAGCAGCGCGTCGACGTCGGCGCGGCGGGTGTACGCGCTCGCCAGCCAGCCCGACGACCCCGAGGTCAGCTGCTGCCCCTCGAAGAACTCCTTCAGCCTCGGCGTCGCCTTCGTGACGTCCGCGTCGGTGAGCGCCGACTGGGCTCCCGAGAGCGCCGAGGCGACCGAGATCAGCGTGGCGAAGCCGGAGTTGGAGCGGGCCGGGTCGGTCATGCCGTAGGTGAGCTTCCCGTCCTGGACCGCCTGCTCGATCTGCGTCCAGGTGACCTGGTCCGCCTTCCAGCCGAGGGTGGCGAGCGTGCCGGTCCGCACGCCGAGAGCCACCGGGCTCGACATGATCGGCGTCTGCGAGACGACCTTCTTCGCCGCGTCGGGGCGCAGCCGCAGATAGTCGTCGGAGGACAGCCACAGGGCGTCGTACTTCCCGTCGGCGCCGCCCTTCGCCAGCAGGTTCACGGCGTCCAGGGTGCCCATGTAGGTCGGCCGGAGCCTGACGCCGGTGTCCTTGCGGACCTGCTCGAACACCGGTGCCATGTCGCTCAGCTCGCTGGAGGCGAGGATCCGCAGGGTGCCCGGCTCGGGCGCGGCGGGGTCCTCGGCGTCGCTCTTCGCCGAGCAGGCGGTCAGCAGGAGGGCGAGGGCCGTCAGGGCGAGGAGGGAACGTCTCATGCGAGCCCGCCTTCCAGGGCGCCCCGCGAGCGGCTGCGGTCCAGGTAGGTGCTCGCCTGCTGGAGCTCGGCCGTCAGGTTCTCCACGGTCACCGCCATCGCCTCGGTCGCCTGCACCTTGTAGGTGTCGATGGCGTCGAGGGTGCGGTAGATCTGCTGGAAGGCGGAGCGCAGGGTCTCGGCGCCGACCGCCGGGTCGGCGGCGATGCGCTGGATCTCCCCGCTCTGGGTCGCCAGCATCTCCGCGTTGCCCCGGATCAGGTCCTCGGTGGTGCCGCGCAACGCGTTGACCTGCTCGACGACCTTCTGCTGATGGTCCAGCGCGGAGGCCAGCATCACGGAGATGCGCAGGGCCGAGACCGTGGTCGTGGCGGCCCGGTCGACGCCCTTGATCAGCTCGTCGTTGTTGCGGCGTACGACGTCCATGGCGAGGTATCCCTGCGCGCAGACCGCGAGCTGGGTGAGCAGGTCCTGGTGCTTCTGCCGGACCGGGAAGAGGACGTCGGCGCGCAGGCTGTCGGCCCGCTCGGGGTCGGTGGCCTCGGCGCCGGCGATCCGCTGCCCGACCGCCGCGTCCAGGGCGTCGGTCAGGACCACGTACTCCTGGAGCTTGCCCATCGTCTCCCACAGCCGGACGCGCTCGGTCTGCAACGCGGCGTTGTCGCGCCGCAGTTCGTCCTGTCCGCCGCGCAGCGAGCCCACGATCCGGTTGAGCGTGCCTTGCGCGGAGGCGTACTTGGCGACGTGGTCGCGCAGCTTGTTCCCGCCGGGCAGCCGGGACAGGAACTTGCGTCCCCTGGAGGCCGGCAGCTCACGCGGGTCCAGGTCCTCGACCACCCGTCGGAGTTCGACGAGCGAGCCCGCGACCTGCGACGGGGCGTCCCCGCCCTGGTTCGGCAGGCTCCTGATGGTCCGCTCCAGCATGCGGTTGGACTGCGCGGCGGCCGTGCGCATCTCACCGGCGCCGAGCGCGGTGATCTCGCCGACCTTGCGGGCGAACTCGGGCGAGCGGGCGTCGAGCTCGGCGAGCCCCTCGACGTACGCGGCGGCCTTCGTGGCCATGTCCGTACGGACGGTGTCGTCGACGGGCACGAGCCCGCCGGCCTTCTCGCGCGGCACGGCGGCGACGGCCTCGGGCGGCGTGAGGGTGAAGGTGGAGGTGGAGGTGGAGGTGGAGGTGGACGTGTCATCGGACATGTGCTGTGTTCCCCCTATCCGCGCGCCCGTCGCGCCAGCTCGTGCAGCACCGCGGAGGTGGGCACGGGCGCCTGGCGGACGCCGGTCAGTTCCTGCTTGAGGTAAGTGGTGGCCGAGGCGAACTCGGTGGCGACGCCCTGCGGGCGGAACCCGTGCCGGATCTCCAGCCTGCGCAACTCCGGGTCGGTCGCGAGGAGCCGGGCCAGTTCGCTGCCGTTCTCGGTGAGCGGCACGGCGGTGTGGTCGCTGTTGACGGTGGTGTCCGGGTAGAGCACCACCAGGTCGTCCGGCTGCTGCCGGCCCGCCAGGAGCGAGGCGACCTGCGACTCGTAGACCAGGACGAGCGGGTTGCCGGCACCGCTGACGAAGTCCCGGAAGGCCGCGTCCGTGCTGGACTGCTGGGCGCCCTGGACGCTGATCAGCTTGTGCAGCAGGGGCGCCGCGCGCCCGACCTCCGCGTCGCTCGCGACCACCTTGCCGCCGCCTGCCACATAGGACGCGGCGGCCAGGTAGAGGGCGCCCGAGCTGGAGGTCTCCGGGTCGGTGCTGGACAGATAGAGGGTGCCGGTCAACTCCCCGTACTTGTCGGCGCCCTTGAGCTGCTGCCAGGTCCGGTCGGCGCGGGCCGCGTCGAGGTAGGCGGCCATCCTCAGGGTGCCGCGGTGTTCGGCGTCCAGCGTGGCCAGGCCGTTGCCCGCGAGCACCCCGGCGGCGTTCTTGTGCGCCACGACGACGAGCGGCGAGTAGAAGGGGCGCGGGAGGGTCCCGCGCACCTTGTACTTCGCGGCCAGCTCGGTGGCGGGCGCCTGACTGGAGGGGAAGGCGAGGTCGTACCCCTTGAGGTCCAGCCCCTCCATGGCCCAGGACCCGGAGGTCTCGGCCTCGACGGTGCAGCCCTTGGCGGCGAGGGCCTTCACCACGTCGGGGTCGGCGAAGAACTCCGCCTTCTCCGACCCGATCACCATCCGCACGGTCTTCGTTGCCGTGCCCTTGTCCTCATCACTGCGGCCCGTGACGACGGCGACCACCACACCCGCCATCAGCAGTACCGCGAGGACGATTCCTGCGATTCGTCTCACAGGGGGAGCGTGCTCGCGGAACCCCACGTTCCCGGGTGGCCCGGGTGAACGGGGGGTGAAGGGGGTGACCCGGAACGCAACAGGAGGGGGAGGTTCCTGTTGCCGGGTGGCAACCGGTCAGCCGGTGCGGTCGCCGGCCTTGCCGTAGCGCCGGAAGTCGTCGGTCTCCACGCTCCAGGGGCCGAAGGGGACCTTGTCGCCGTAGATGTAGGACTCCGTGTGGCTGTAGCGCCCGTTGCACGGCTCGGAGTGCACCTCGACCGTGCCCTTGCGCGGGTCGACGATCAGGTAGTGGGGGATGCCCATGGCGGGGTAGTCGGCGAGCTTCTCGCGGTAGTCGTTGTCCGGGTTGGACGGCGAGACGATCTCGACGGCGGCGAGTACCTGGCCGGCGTCAACGGCGATGCCCTCCTCGTCCAGGGCGTCCTCGGGGATGACGACCGCGTCGGGCAGACGCATACGGCCGACCGAGGGGTTCTCGATCTCGGGGCCGTTCGCACAGATATAACCGGGGTGAGTGGTGAGGAGCTGCTCGTCCAGTTGCTTGCGGAGGCGGAGGATCGTGCCCTCGTGCCGCTTCGAGGGGCACATCATCGCCAGTATCGGACCGGCCGGGCCGATCTCGACGCTCCAAGCCCCTTCGAGGCCCTCGGCGTAGGCCCCGAGCTGCTCCGCGATGGCGCGCATCTTCGTGTAGTCCATGCCCATATGCGCATGGTACGGAGAAAGATGGCGCCCGGTCCGCGCGTCGCTGCGGGTGCACGCGGACCGGGGCCGTTCGCGGGCCCCGGTGCCGGGCCCCTGGGAAGGAGCCCGGGAGGGGTTCAGCCGGAGGTGCTCAGTTCCTTGTTCTCCACCAGGGCGGCGGCGTGCGCGTCCATGCGCTGGGCCGCCAGGATCGCCGCCGCGGTGTCCGCGCGGGACGCGGCGACGAGGAGGGCGCGGCCCGCCAGGGCGTGCGCCCGCTCGTGCAGGACCGCGATGCGCGGGTCCGCCGGGTCGGCGGCGAGGGTGGCGCGGACCGGCGTCCGCCCTCCCCGCAGCCGGGTCACCTGCTGCGCGAGCCGTGCGGCCGCGGAGTCCAGGTCGGCGGAGGGGGCCGCCGCGTGCAGCTCGTCGGTGACGGCGAGCAGCGCCGCGAGGTGAGCTGCGAGCTGGATGTCCAGCTCCTCCTCGCGGGAGCGGTGGGGGAAGTCCGAGGGCTTGCCGGCCATCGTGGTGTGGGCGGACCCACGGGAGGAAGGTGTGCGGATCGGCTCGTACATGAGGATGGCCTCCTGTGCTGTCAGGAAACCATCCTAGCTTAGATCTCGTCTAAAGTTGCGCCGTCCATGAAGCCGCTGCTAGGGCTGGCTGTAGCCGTCCAGGAAGCGGGCGATCCGGCCCACCGCGTCCCGCAGGTCCGTCGCCGTCGGCAGTGTGACGACCCGGAAGTGGTCCGGCTCCGGCCAGTTGAAGCCGGTGCCCTGGACGACCATGATCTTCTCCTGGCGCAGCAGGTCCAGGACCATCTGCCGGTCGTCCTTGATCTTGAAGACGGTGGGGTCCAGGCGCGGGAAGAGATACAGCGCCCCCTTCGGGCGGACGCACGTCACGCCCGGGATCTGTGTCAGCAGCTCGTACGCCGTGTCCACCTGCTCCTTGAGCCGCCCGCCCGGCAGCACCAGGTCCTTGATCGTCTGGCGCCCGCTGAGCGCGGCCACGACGCCGTGCTGCCCCGGCATGTTCGCGCACAGACGCATGTTCGCCAGGATCGTCAGACCCTCGATGTAGGAGTCGGCGTGCGCGCGCGGACCGGAGATCGCCATCCAGCCCACCCGGTAGCCGGCCACCCGGTACGCCTTCGACATGCCGTTGAAGGTGAGGGTGAGCAGGTCCGGGGCGACCTTGGCGGTCGGGGTGTGCGTGGCGCCGTCGTAGAGGATCTTGTCGTAGATCTCGTCCGAGCAGACCAGGAGGTTGTGGCGGCGCGCGATGTCCGTCAGTCCCCGGATCATCGCCTCGTCGTACACCGCGCCCGTCGGGTTGTTCGGGTTGATGATGACGATCGCCTTGGTGCGGTCGCTGACCTTGCGCTCGACGTCCGCGAGGTCGGGCATCCAGTCCGACTGCTCGTCGCACCGGTAGTGCACGGCGGTGCCGCCGGAGAGTGAGACGGCGGCGGTCCACAGCGGGTAGTCGGGGGCCGGTACGAGGACCTCGTCCCCGTCGTCCAGCAGCCCCTGCATCGCCATGACGATCAGCTCGGACACGCCGTTGCCGATGAAGACGTGCTCGACGTCCGTCTCGATGCCGAGTGTCTGGTTGTGCATCACGACGGCCCGGCGCGCGGCCAGCAGGCCCTTCGCGTCGCCGTAGCCGTGGGCCGTCGAGACGTTGCGGAGGATGTCCTCCAGGATCTCCGGCGGACAGTCGAAGCCGAAGGCGGCCGGGTTGCCGGTGTTCAGCTTGAGGATGCGGTGACCAGCCGCTTCCAGGCGCATCGCCTCCTCGAGAACCGGGCCCCGGATCTCGTAACAGACGTTGGCGAGCTTGGTCGACTGGATCACCTGCATGTCTGGGAGCTTACGGCCCGGTAACGCCTCCGGGGGCGTGTTTTCCGCCACGTGAGACGCGGAGTTTGGGTGGGTTTCGCCGTCGGGGGTGCCGGGGTGCGTCCCTTCTTGCCGCAAGGCGCCGTTCCCGCGCGGCCGAAAAGCAGCCC
Organism: Streptomyces sp. NPDC060002; assembly: GCF_042737245.1. Lineage (NCBI taxonomy): Bacteria > Bacillati > Actinomycetota > Actinomycetes > Kitasatosporales > Streptomycetaceae > Streptomyces > Streptomyces sp. NPDC060002. Next base: position 44,278 of record NZ_JBHWUW010000010.1, on the reverse strand, counting down.
TTGTCCTCTCCTTCCTCTGCACTAACAATGCGCATGACAAAAACAGCGGGCGGCCGGAAGATCTCCGGTCGCCTCGTCGTAAGAGGGGACCCCCACATGAGAAAGCCTCTCGTTGCCGTGCTCTTCGCCCTGGCCATCGCCGGGGCGGGCGCGGCACCCGCGGTCGCCGCGCCGGTGAGCGCGAAGCCCGCGACGGCTTCCGCGGCCTCGGCCTCCACGATCGCGGTCAAGGCGGACGCCAAGGCCGCCGCGCCGACGCTCCGGGCCGTCAACCTCGCCGGGACCGTCGCGCTCAGCAACTGTTCCGGCTCGGTCGTCCGCTTCCCGAACTCCCTGGACACCGACCCGGCGCTGGTGCTCTCCAACGGCCACTGCCTGTCGACCGGTTTCCCCGAACCGGGCGAGGTGCTCGTCAACCAGGCCTCCAGCCGTACCTTCGGCCTGCTCAACTCCGCCGGCACCCGGGTCGCGACCCTGCGCGCCAGCAAGCTGGCCTACGGGACGATGACCGACACGGACGTCTCGATCTACCAGCTCACCAGCACGTACGCCACGATCAAGAACTCGTACGGGATCTCCGCGCTGACCGTGCAGGACACCCACCCGACCGCCGGCACCGCCATCACCGTGGCGTCCGGCTACTGGAAGACGCTCTACAGCTGCAACATCGACGGGTTCGTGTACCGCCTGAAGGAGGGTGACTGGACCTGGAAGGACTCGGTCCGTTACACCTCCGCCTGCCAGACCATCGGCGGCACCTCCGGCTCGCCGGTGATCGACCAGTCCACCGGCAAGGTCGTCGCCGTCAACAACACCGGCAACGAGGACGGCGCGCGCTGCACCGAGAACAACCCCTGTGAGGTCGACGCGAGCGGCAACGTCACCGTCCGCCAGGGCATCAACTACGCCCAGGAGACGTACCTGATCCCGGCCTGCTTCACGACCGGCAACCAGCTCAACCTGAGCGCGAGCGCCTGCACCCTGCCGAAGCCGTAGGGCCGGGCGGAGGGGCGTTCCGTCACATGGGACTGCGACGGACCGCTCGTCCTGCCAGTTCGTTCGTGCGGTGGCCGCTCTCGATGACGAAGCGGCCGTCGACGAGGACGTGCGGGATGCCGGTGGGCAGGGTGCGCGGGGCTTCGTAGGTGGAGCCCGCCGCCACCGTGCGCGGGTCGAAGAGCACCAGGTCGGCGCGGTGGCCCTCGCGGACCACGCCCCGGTCCGGCAGGCGCAGGCGGGCCGCCGGGCGGCCGGTCAGGTGGGCGACGCACTCCTCCAGGGACAGGATCCCCAGCTCCCGTACGTAGTGGCCGAGGTAGCGCGGGAACGTGCCGTACGCCCGCGGGTGCGGCTTGGCGCCCGTCAGGACGCCGTCCGAGCCGCCCGTGTGGACGCGGTGGCGCATGATCGTGCGGACGTTCTCCTCGTGGCCGACGTGCTGGAGGACCGTGGGGGCCAGCCGGTCCTCGAGGAGGAGGCGGCGGGCCGTCGTCCAGGGTTCCTCGCCGCGCAGGAGGGCCGAGGCGTGGACGGTGCGGCCCACATGGTCCGCCAGCCGCTCGTCGCCCACGCCCGAGATCTCGATCGTGTCCCAGTCCACCGGCACCCCGTGGCAGCCGTCCGCGCCGGTCACCTCCATGTCGTGGCGGATGCGGGCGGCCGTGTCGTCGTCCGCGAGGCGGCGCAGGATCTCCGGTGGGCCGCCCTCGCTCGCCCAACTGGGCAGCAGGGCCGCGAGCGTCGTGCAGCCGGGGGTGTAGGGGTAGGTGTCGAGGGTGATGTCCGCGCCCGAGTCGAGGGCTTCGTCCAGGAGGGCCAGGAGCTCCGGGGCGCGGCCCTCGTTCACGCCGAAGTTCATGGTGGCGTGGGCGAGGTGCAGCGGGCAGCCCGCCTCGCGGGTCAGTTCGACCATCTCCGCGTACGCCTCGAGCGCGCCGGCCCCGTAACTGCGGTGGTGGGGACAGTAGTAGCCGCCGTAGCTCGCCACCACCCGGCACAGTTCGGTCAGTTCGGTGCCTCGCGCGTACATGCCGGGCGTGTACGTCAGCCCGGAGGACAGGCCGACGGCGCCCTGTTCCAGCCCCTGTGCGACCAGCCGGCGCATCCGGTCCAGCTCCCGGTCGGTGGCCGGGCGGTCCTCCCAGCCGACGACGAGGGCGCGGACCGTGCCCTGGGGGACGAGGTAGGCCGCGTTGACGGCGATGCCCCGGCCCTCGAAGCCGTGGTCCAGGCGGTCCAGGTACTCGCCGACCGAACGCCAGTCGAAGTCGAGGTCGTCGCCGTGGCCGTTCCAGCCGGTGATGGCCCGGCGGACCCCTTCGAGGGTGCGGTCGTCGACCGGGGCGTACGACAGCCCGTCCTGGCCGAGCACTTCGAGGGTGACGCCCTGCGCGGCCTTCGCGCTGTGGTCGGGGTCGCGCAGCAGGGCGAGGTCGCTGTGGGCGTGCATGTCGATGAAGCCGGGGGAGAGGACCAGCCCCTCGGCGTCCAGTTCCCGTACCGCCTTGGGGCGCTGGCAGCCGGCGGCCGCCGCCTCCTTCACGATCGAGACGATCCTGCCGTCGTCGATCAGCACGTCCGCGCGGTAGGAGTCGGCGCCGGTGCCGTCGACGACGTCCGCGTCCCGGATGACGAGGTCTTCCATGCAGATGTCTCCTGCCAGTCTGTCGTCGGGCTGCGTCTGTCCCTGTCGGCCCTGTCGGCCCTGTCGGCCCTGTCGGCTCTAGAAGAACGTGCGGATGTAGTCGACGACCGTGCCGTCCGCCTCGGCCAGCGGGATCAGCGGCCACTTGTCGAAGGACGTGCAGGGGTGGGAGAGGCCCAGGCCGACCCAGTCGCCGACCTCGACGTCCGCCTCGGCGTCGGTGCGCAGCCACGCGTGCTGGTCGGAGAGCGCGGTCACCGAGACACCGGTGGCGGGGCGTTCCGTGCCCTCGCGGCGGATCACCTGGGCGAAGGGCAGGTCCAGGTCGTACGCCGCGTCCCGCTTGCCCGCGTTGACGAACGCCTGGTCGGGGGCGGGGCGGGAGACGACCTGGGTCCACAGCCGGAACGCGGGCTCCAGCGCGCCCTCCTCGGGAACCCGGTTGAACGGCGTGAGCTTGCGGTAGTGGCCGTCGTCGTGCGAGACGTACGCGCCGGAGCGCAGCAGCTTCAGTACCGGCAGGGAGAGTCCGGGGATCGTGGCGAAGACCTCGGCGACCGTGTCGAACCAGGCGCTGCCGCCCGCGCTGACGACGATCTCCTCGGCGTCCGCGAACCGTCCCGCCTCGTCGAAGTCGGCGGCGAGGGCGACCAGGCGGTGCAGCCAGGTTCGTACCCGCTCCGGGTCGGCCCGCGGGACCTCGCCCTCGTAGCCGGCGACCCCGACCAGCCGCAGGGTCGGCGCGCCGGCCACCGCGTCCGCGACCGCCGCGCACTGCGTCTCCGTCCGGACGCCGGTGCGGGCGCCCTCGCCCGCGGCCAGTTCGACGACGACGTCCAGGGGGCGCCGCGCGCCGCGCAGGGCGGTGTCCATCAGCTCGACGCCGCGCACCGAGTCGACGTAGGCGACGAGGCGGAACCCGGGGTCGGCGTCGAGCTGCGCGGAGATCCAGCGCAGGGCGGCCGGGTCCACCAGTTCGTTGGCGAGGAAGATCCGCTGGACGCCGTAGGCCCGGGCCACCCGCACCTGGTGCGGGACCGCGAGGGTGATGCCCCAGGCGCCGCGGTCGAGCTGGCGCCGGAAGAGCTGCGGGGCCATGGAGGTCTTGCCGTGCGGGGCGAAGGAGAGACCGTGGCGGGTCGCGTAGGTCTCCATGAGGGCGAGGTTGTGTTCGAGGCGCTCGGCGGAGAGGGCCAGCACGGGGGTCGCGAAGCCGTCGGTGAAGAGGTTGCGGCGCTGGGCGGCCAGCTCGCCGACGGTGAGGCCGTCGGCGTCCGGCGGGAGGCCCTTGAAGCGGTGGTCGACGCGTTCCCGGGCCAGTCGGGCGAGCGCCTCGAGTGCCTCGGTACTCATGGAACCTCCTGATCAGGAGCGTTGCATAGAATGCAACGTCCATTGCGCATGTCGCTTACCGCTGTCTAACATCTCGGCCAACGCGGGGTCAACGGAGCCTCCCCCAGCCTTCGGCCGGGGGACCCCCATCTCACTTCGCTCGCCCGCACCAGCAAGGGAGCCACGACGATCGTGACCACCACCGGACCCCGCAACGCCCCCGACGCCGTGGACGTCGTCGCGCTCGGCGAGTCCATGGTCACCTTCCTGCCCTCCCGGCCCGGCCGCCTCGCCGACGTACCGTCCTTCGACCGGGGCATCGGCGGCGCCGAGTCCAATGTGGCGTGCGGGCTGGCGGCGGCCGGACACGCGGTGCGCTGGGTCAGCCGGGTGGGCGCCGACGGGTTCGGCGACCATCTCCTCGAGGCCATCGGCTCCTACGGGGTCGACGTGACCGCCGTACGACGGGATCCCGACCGCCCGACCGGCGTCTACTTCCGCACCGCCGGCGACCGGGCCACCGACGCGCACGAGGTCGCCTACTACCGGACCGGGTCGGCGGCCTCCGCGATGTCCGTCGACACCGTCGGCCTCGACGCCGTACGGGCCGGCCGGGTGCTGCACCTGACCGGGATCACCGCGGCCCTCTCCGCGGACTGCCTAGGCCTGCTGCGGGAACTGACGGCCCCCCGGCCCGGCCGGCCCCTCGTCTCCTTCGACGTCAACCACCGGCCCCGGCTGTGGACGGACGGCAACAGCCCCCAGGTCCTCCTCGAACTGGCCCGCGGCGCCGACCTGGTGTTCGTGGGCGAGGACGAGGCGGCCGAGGTGTGGGGCCTGGGCGGCATCGACGCCGTACGGACCGCGTTCCCCGATCCCGAGGTGCTCGTCGTCAAACAAGGGGCGCTCGGGGCGACCGTCTTCGACCGGGGGCGCGCCCTGCACGTCCCCGCCCCGCAGGTCGACGTCGTCGCCGCCGTCGGCGCCGGGGACGCCTTCGCCGCCGGATTCCTCTCCGCCACCCTGCGCGGGCTGCCCGTGCGCGACCGCCTCCGGCACGGGCACCTCATGGCCGCCGCCGCCCTCACCGTCCCCGGCGACCTGGCCGTGCCGCCTTCCCGCGACCACGCCGACCGGCTCGCGGCCCTCGACGACGCCGCGTGGGGGAGACTTCGACTCGGCCCCGGCTGGACGCACGCCGAAGACCGGGCCGACGAGGAGGTACCCACCCCATGAGCCAGACCGTCGACCGAGCGCTGAGCATTCTGCCGCTGCTCGCCGAGGGCCCCGCCGACCTCGGACAGGTCGCCGACCGCCTCGGCGTGCACAAATCGACGGCCCTGCGGCTGTTGCGCACCCTGCACGAGCACGGCCTCGCCTACCGCCAGTCCGACCAGCGCTACCGCCTGGGCGCCCGCCTCTTCGCCCTCGCCCAGGAGGCGATGGAGAACCTCGACATCCGGGAGATCGCGCATCCGCACCTCGCCCGTCTGAACGAGGCCTGCGGGCACACCGTCCACCTCGCCGTGTACGAGGAGGGCGAGGTCCTCTACATCGACAAGGTGGAGAGCCGCTACCCGGTGCGCATGTACTCACGGATCGGCAAGCCCGTCGCCATCACGGTCGCCGCCGTCGCCAAGCTGCTCCTCGCCGACCTGCCCGAGCCCGAGCGGCGGGTGATCGCGGAGAAGCTCGACTACCCCCTCTACACGGCCCGTTCGACCCCCAACGCGCCCGCTTTCCTGCGCGAGCTGGAGAAGGTGCGCGAACAGGGCTGGGCCACCGACCTCGGTGGCCACGAGGAGTCCATCAACTGTGCCGCCGCGCCGATCCGGGGCGCCGACGGCCGGGTGGTCGCCGCGATGTCGGTCTCCGCGCCGAACGTCGTCGTCACCGCCGACGAACTCCTCACCCTGCTCCCGCTGGTACGCCGCACGGCGGACGCCATCAGCGGCGAGTACTCCGGCAGAACCCCGATCAAGGAAGCCCCGAAGGAATGAGCCCGGCATGACCGAGAAGACCGCCCTCACCCCCAAGACCCACACCAACCCGCCCGCGAAGTTCTCGCACGGGGTGAGGAAGGGCAACATCCTCCAGGTCGCGGGCCAGGTCGGCTTCCTGCCCGCCGAGGAGGGCAAGCCGCCGACGCCCGCGGGCCCCGCGCTGCGCGAGCAGACCCTCCAGACCCTCGCCAACGTCAAGGCGATCCTCGAGGAGGGCGGCGCGAGCTGGGACGACGTGATGATGATCCGCGTCTACCTGACGGACACGGCGCACTTCGCCGAGTTCAACGAGCTCTACAACGCGTACTTCGGGGAGCAGGCGCTCACCGCTCCGCCCGCCGCCCGCACGACGGTCTACGTCGGCCTTCCGGCCGGGCTCCTGGTCGAGATCGACGCGCTCGCCGTCCTCGGCTGACCCACCCACCCGGCTGACCGGCCGTCCGGCCCGGGCTGACCCTCCCGCCCGTCCGGCCCGGGCTGACCCTCCCGGCCGTCCGGCCCGGGCTGACCCTCCCGGCCGTCCGGTCCGGCTGACCCTCCCGGCCGTCCGGTCCGGCTGACCCTCCCGGTCGACGGGTCCGGGCTGACCCTCCCGGTCGACGGGTCCGGCCAACGGTTCGTCAACTCCCGCACATCGCACCGCCTCACGGCACGGCGTTCCCGTTCGCAGGGGACGCCGTGCCGCGATCCCCCCTGCCCGAAAGCTCCGTGAACTCGATCAGAGGACCCCCGAATGCCCCTTCCGCTCGCGGCAAGCTCCGAGCCGGGGGGACCCCCATCCGGCCGCTCGGTGATCGAGTTCTTCGGCAGCCCGTTCGTGGCGCTGACCATCGCGCTGCTCCTCGCCTACTACCTGCTCGGCGTCCGGCGCGGCTGGTCCCGCAAGTCGCTGGAGACGGTCTCGACGGCCTCGCTGAAGCCGGTCGGCAACATCCTGCTGGTCGTCGGCGCGGGCGGCGTCTTCGGTGCCGTCCTGAAGGCGAGCGGGGTGGCCCAGGCGCTGTCGGACACCTTCAACGACGTGGGCCTGCCGGTGATCGTCCTCTCCTACCTGATCTCGGTGGTGCTGCGGGTCGCGCAGGGCTCGGCGACGGTGGCGATCGTGACGACGGCCGGCATCGTGGCGCCGCTGCTCGCCGAGGGCGACCACTCACAGGCTTTCGTGGCCCTCGTCATCATGGCCATCTCGGCGGGCTCGATCTTCGCCTCGCACGTCAACGACGGCGGGTTCTGGATGGTGGCCAAGTACTTCGGCATCAGTGAACGCGACACCCTGAAGACATGGACCGTGCTGGAGACGGTGCTGTCGGTGGCCGGGTTCGTGATGGCGGCCGGAATCAGCCTCTTCGTGTAGGACTCCGGTAACGAAGTCAGGGGCTGACTGTGTCCGGCACAGGATCTTCGACCATACTGCCCGCTGTGGAGCAGCGCATAGGTTCGAGCAGCCAGCCCCTGGAGGGCGCCGGGTTCGACCCGGCATTCATCCCCGGGCTCACGTCGCCCGTGACCGCGGAGCCGGAGGACACGAAGCCGGCATCCGGCGACGGCGTCGCCGGCGGCGACGGCGGCGACGCCGTCAAGCCCGAGGCGGGGAAGGGGGAGTCAGCGGCTTCGGAGCGCCCGGACGCGTCGGCGGAGCCGGCCCCGTCCGTCGAGTCCGACGAGTCGGGTGAGCCCTCCGAGTCCGTCGGGGGACCCGTCTTCGAGGCCTCCGACCGCCGTGCGCGGATCGCCGCCGACGCCAGGGGCGTCCGGCTCCGCCTGGACGAGGAGTCGTGCGAGTTCCGCTGGGACGAGATCGGTGCGGTCGAGACCGAGACACCGCGCTTCGGGAAGCGGTTCACCATCACGGTGCACACCCCTGACCGCCGCTGGTACCCGATCGAGATCGAGGCGACGGCAAGGTCCCGCTTCAAGGAGTGGGAAGAGCAGCTGGACGAGGTCCTCGACGCCTACTTCGAAGACGGGGAAGCCGAAGCGGAAGCGGGCGCCGAGGACGAGGTCGTCGAGGTCGACGAGACCGGGGCCGAGGACGCCGACGTCAAGGACACCGAGCCCGAGGCCGCCGAGGCCAAGGGCGACGAGGCCGAGGACGCCGACGTCAAGGACGCCGACGTCAAGGACGCCGACGTCAAGGCCGCCGACGTCAAGGACGCCGACGTCAAGGCCGCCGACTAGACGCAGTACTGGGTCTGTTTCCCGATGGACCGGTACATGCAGTCCGCGTTCTCGAGAAGCTGCAGCACCGCGTCCCGGTTACGGGAGGTCTCCCGCTCGATGATCTCGTCGGGCGGGTAGAACCCGCCTCCGGAAGAGGACGACGGGTACATTTCGAAGGTGTACGAGAAGATCTTCTGCGTACCCCAGAGATAGTCGTCGATCGATCCGTCGGTGATGTACAGGTCGCTGGACTGCTCGGGGGTGTATCCGTTGCTCGCGGCCATCTTCTGCCCGACGGCCTTGAACGCGGCGTTGTCGTCCGCGGTCATCCCGGTCGCGGTGTCCGCGGTGGTGTAGCCGAACGGCCACAGCACCAGCTGGCTGTACGTGTGGAAGTCGATCCCGGCGGTGATCTGCTGCTTCCCGCCCACGATCCGGCTGCGCACGAAGTCGGCGACGACCTTCACCTCGGGCGCGGACTCGGCGGCGGTGCCCCGGTAGGTCTCGGAGGACGTGGACCCCGAAGAGCCGCCGCAGCAGCCGAACTTGTAGTTCCAGTTCCGGTTGAGGTCCGTACCGACGTACGAGGAACCGGAGTTGGGCTGCCGGTTCTTGCGCCACGAGCGGTAGGAGCCGGAGGCGATGTCGTACTCGCCGCCGTCCGGGTTGAGGTCGGGGACGATCCAGATCTCGCGGCCGTTGACCATGCTGGTGACGCGGGAGTCGGAGCCGTAGCCGGCGCCCAGTTCGCGGATCAGGTACAGCGCCATCTCCACGGTGAGGTGCTCGCGGGCGTGCTGGTGATGGGTGAACAGCACCTCGGGCTCGGCCTCGTCGGTGGCGACGTTGTCGCTGATCTTGATGGCCACGATGTCCCGGCCCTGGTAGGACTTGCCGATCACCCGTTTGCTCATGATGCCCGGGTAGGCGGCGATGCGCTGGTCGATCTCCGCCGTCGTCTCGGCGTAGTTGTGGTACTTCGAGTCGGCGGTCGGGAAGTCGAAGAGCCGTACCTCGTCCTCGGCGACCCGGTCCGGTGCCGAGCCCAGCAGGGACACCTCGTACCCCTGCGCGCGCAGCTTCTTCACCTGGTCCGCGCGGCCGGAGACCACGACGGTCTCCTCGTCGGCCTCGTCGACGCTCACTCCGGCGGCGGCGATCGCCGTGCGCATCTGGGGGGTGCTGTGGTGGACGTGGATCTCGTACTGGCGGATGTCGTCGGCGGAGGGTGCCGCCTTCGGGGCGCTGCCCGCCGCCGCGTCGGTGACCGTCGCCGAGACCGGCGCGGCGAGAGCGAGGGCGAGGAGTGCGGCGAGGACGGCGGTCCGTCTGCCGCTGCGGGCGCTTGTGGCGCCGGCGCCTGAGCCGCGAATGCGAAGTCGCATGAACTCTCCTTGTGGGGAGCCGGGTTGTGGGGGGCTGTGCGCTTGCTGTGTGCGGCGGTGCGGTGCCGCTCATCGTCGAGGCATGGCATGAGCAGGTCAAGAGACAACAAAAGGCCGCTGGCCGAAATCATGCGGAATGTGACGAGCGGCCGGCCGCGCAGTGTATCCGCGCCCGTGCCGGTCGGCCGGTAACCGAGGTTTGGCCGGAGTGTGAGCACATCGGGTGGAGATCCCGCACGCGCACTTGCCGCGGCGGCCCCTTCGGGTTTCCTTGACCTTCATGGCGGACACCACGGGACCCCCCACGGGAAACTCCACGCACACCGAGCCACCACCCGGCACCGACAACGCGTCCCCCCGCAGATCCAGTTGGAAGTACATCGGGCCCGGCATCGTCGTCGCCGCGACCGGCGTCGGCGCCGGCGACCTGGTGGCCACACTCATCGCCGGCAGCAACTTCGGCTACACCCTGCTCTGGGCGGCGGTCCTCGGCTGCCTGGTCAAGATCTCCCTCGCCGAGGCGGCCGGCCGCTGGCACCTCTCCACCGGCCGCACCCTCTTCGACGGCTGGGCGAGCCTCGGCCGCTGGACGACGTGGTTCTTCGTCGTCTACGTGGTCGTCTGGGGCTTCGTCTACGGCGCCGCGGCGATGTCGTCGAGCGCGCTGCCGCTCCAGGCGCTGTTCCCGGACGTGATGGACCTGAAGGCGTGGGCCGTCGCGTGCGGGCTGGTCGGCCTGGTGTTCGTCTGGTTCAACAAGTACGCCGTCTTCGAGAAGGTCATGACGGTCCTCGTGGGCGTCATGTTCGTGGTGACGGTGTACCTGGCGATCCGGGTCACCCCCCACCTCGGCGAGGCCTTCGCGGGCCTCCTCCCGGTCCTGCCGGACGAGAAGGACTCCGTCCTCAACACCCTCGGCCTGATCGGTGGAGTCGGCGGCACCATCACCCTCGCCGCGTACGGCTACTGGGTGAACGCCAAGGGCTGGACGAACACGGGCTGGATGAAGGTGATGCGGCTCGACAACCGGGTCGCGTACGTGACGACGGGCATCTTCGTCGTCGCCATGCTCTTCGTCGGTGCGGAACTGCTGCACTCCGCGAACGTGGCGATCGCGAGCGGCGACAAGGGGCTCGTCCAGCTCGGCGGCATCCTGGAGGCGGAGTACGGCGCGGCGACCGCCAAGTTCTTCCTGGTCGGCTTCTTCGCCACCTCCTTCACCTCCCTGATCGGCGTCTGGCACGGCGTGAGCCTGATGTTCGCCGACTTCGTGGCCCGCTACCGCGGTCGCGGCGACGCGGGCGGAGCGGAGGTCGCCTCCGGCGAGCGGGAACGCTCCTGGCCCTTCCGCGCGTATCTGCTGTGGCTGACCTTCCCGCCGATCGTGCTGCTCTTCCAGGGCGAGCCGTTCCGCCTGATCATCCTGTACGGCGTGCTGGGCGCGGCCTTCCTGCCCTTCCTGGCCGGGACGCTGCTGTGGCTGCTCAACTCCTCCCGCACACCGGGGGAGTGGCGCAACGGGCCGCTGAGCAACGCGATGCTGGTGCTGGCGGGACTGCTGTTCCTGGTGCTGTGCGTCAAACAGATCTGGGACCAGCCGTGGTCGGAGTTCTTCTGATCCGTCCGCCGGGGCCGCCTCAGGCGGTTGGTTGAGTTTCTCAAGCTTGAGTTCCGCAAGCACTTCTCCTAGGCTGCTGATCCCCTAGGAGAGGTGCCGTCGCCGTGGCTGTGACCGTGCTGGACGACAAGACCGCGCTCGTGCTGATCGACCTGCAGGCCGGCACGCTCGCCGCCCCCACCGTGCCGTACCCGGCCGCGGACGTGGTGGCCCGGGCCGCCGAACTCGCCGACGCCTTCCGCGCCGCGGGCGCCCCCGTCGTCCTGGTCCGCATGTCCACCTCGCCCGACGGCGCCGACGCGGTGCCCGGCCGCAGCGAGGCGGCACGGCTGGCCGGGGGCCGCTCCCGCCCCTACGACCTCGGCCCGATCGCCGAACCGCTGACCGGCCACGAGGGCGACATCCTGGTCACCAAGCGGGCCTGGGGCGCTTTCCACGGCACCGACCTCGACCTCCAGCTGCGGCGCCGGGGCGTCACCCAGATCGTCCTCGCGGGCATCGCGACCAGCCTCGGCGTCGAGTCGACCGCCCGCGCCGCGCACGAGCACGGCTACCACGTCACGTTCGCGGTCGACGCGATGACCGACATCAACGAGGACGCGCACCGCCACCGCGTGTCGTACCTGTTCCCGCTGATCGGCGAGCCGGGCACGACGCGGGAGATCCTGGACCTGCTGTCCGGCGTCCGAGCCTGAACCCGAGGGCCAGTCCATTCGCGGTCTCCGGCCGTCAGTCCTCGGTGGCCCTCCACCGGGGGCTGAGCGCGAGGGCCCGCAGCTGCTCGATCGTGAGGGCGGGCTCCGCGTGGGTCGCGGCCTGGTCCTGCTCGGCGGCGTCGAAGGCGCTGACGACCACCCGCCCTCGGCGAGGTGCGTGTCGCCGGCGGTGAGCAGACACGCCGACCGGTACAGATGGCCGGTGCGCGCCGCCGCGAACCCGGCGTACCCGTCCGCGCGGGCGGCCTGCCTCATGGATGATCCCCCTGCGTCGGTTGCCGTGCTGTCCTCATCTCACTGATGCGGTGGGGCACGGGAAATGTTTCAGGGGAGACCGAAAGTGGCCGCACAGGATCGCGGGGGTACGTTCTCGTTGTGACAGACCAGCCGCCGCCGTCCCCTCCGTCGTCCCCTCAGCCGCCGCCGGGCTTCGGCCCGCCCCCGCCGCAGTACGCACCGCAATACGCCCCGCAGTACCCGCCGCCGTACGCCCCGCAGGCGGAGCCGCCGCCCGGTCCGGAGTTCCTCGCGGTCGACAAGCACAACGCGGTCGTCGTGGACGCGGCGGGCGTCGCCTTCGAGATGTACGACATCACGGTCGAGTTCCCCTGGCCCGAGGTCCGCGGCGTCCACTACCGGGCGAGCCCCAACGGCAAGGCCCTCATGGTCGCCGTGGTCCACGTGGACGGCCGGGTCTACGAGTGCGTGGTGACGGCGAAGCCGAGGGAGCGGATGCAGGGCTGGTTCGCACAGCTGGCGTGGGTGCTGGGCCACTACCGGCCGGCGGGGTACTAGGGGGCGGACGCACGGATGCGTGGACGGGTGGAGGTGGACGCACGGGAGGGTGTCGCGCCCCGGTCGTCCCGTGGCGCGACACCCTCCCGTCACCCGCTACCTGTCACCGCTCGCCCGTTGCCCGTGACGTCGCACGGCCCCGTGGCTACGGCAGTCCGTGCACATGCGGGCCCACGGCCGCCGACCAGGCGTTGCCCGCCGACGCGTCCCAGTTCGTCGACCACGTCATCGCGCCCCGCAGACCGGGGTAGGTCTTCGACGGCTTGAAGGAGCCGCAGCCCGTGCCCTTGGTGAGGCAGTCCAGGGCGTTGTTGACCACCGTCGGCGACACGTATCCGCTGCCCGCGCCGCTCGTCGAGGCCGGCAGGCCCAGGCCCACCTGGGACGGGTCCAGGCCGCCCTCCAACTGGATGCAGGCCAGCGCCGTCAGGAAGTCCACCGAGCCCTGGCTGTAGACCTTGCCGTCACAGCCCAGCATCGAACCGCTGTTGTAGTACTGCATGTTGACGACCGTGAGGATGTCCTTCACGTTCAGCGCCGTCCGGAAGTAGCCGTTCGACGTCGACTGCATGTCGATCGTCTGCGGGGCCATCGTCAGGACCAGACCCGACCCCGCCTTCGACGCCAGCGACCGCAGCGCCTGTGACATGTACGTCGCGTTGAGGCCGTTCTCGAGGTCGATGTCGACGCCGTCGAAGCCGTACGTCTGCATCAGCGTGTACACCGAGTTCGCGAAGTTCGTCGCGGACGTCGGGTCGCTCACCGACACGGTGCCGTTCTGGCCGCCCACCGAGACGATGACCTTCTTGCCGGCCGCCTGCTTCGCCTTGATGTCCGCCTTGAACTGGTCGACCGTGTAGCCGCCCAGGCCCGCCGAGTCCAGGTTGAAGGTGACGGCGCCCGGCGTCGTCGTCGCGTCCGCGAAGGCCACGGCGATGATGTCGTACTGGGAGGAGACGCCGGAGATCCGCTGGACGGTCGCGCCGTTGTCGAAGTTCTGCCAGTAGCCGGTCACGGCGTGCTTGGGCACGGTTCCGCCCCCGGTGCCGCCGGTGGTCGTCGTTCCCGTGACCGCCGTCGACTTCACGGACTCGCCCGCCGCGTTGGTCGCGGTGACCTGGAAGGCGTACGACGTGGAGGCCGCGAGGCCGGTCACGGTCGCCGCGGTGCCCGTCACCGCCGTCACCTTCGTACCGCCCCGGTAGACGGAGTAGCCGGTCGCGCCGGAGACCGCGTTCCACGAGAGGGACACGGACGACGAGGTCGTGCCCGACACGGCCAGGCCGGCCGGGGCGCCGGGCACCGTCGGGGCCGGGTCGCCGCCTCCGCCGCCGTCGGGGCCGTACACCGAGACGTCGTCCGCGTAGTACGCCGCCTGGCCGTACCAGCCGTGCGTGTACACGGACACCGACGTGGTCGACGCGCCGGTGGTGAAGGTCGTCGAGAGCTGCTTCCACGACGCCGAGTCGGGCGTCCACGTCGAGACGTCCGTCGTGCCGGTGCCGGTCACGCCGAGGTAGGTGTAGCCGCCCTGGACCCAGGCGCTGAGCGTGTACGTCGAGTTGGGCCTCACGGCCACCGTCTGGGCGCACCGGGCGTTGTCCTGCCCGGCCGGTGTCGCCTTCAGCGCGGCCGCGCCGGCGTGCACCGGCGAGGAGACGGTCGTACCGCTGCCCGCCGAACAGGTCCAGTTGGTCAGGCCGGACTCGAAGCCGGCGTTCTTGGCGTTGTTCAGGTCCGCGGCGGACGCCTGAGCCGCGCCCGTCATGGACAGGGCGAGGGCGGCGGCGAGGACGCCCGCGGCTCCCGACCCGAGTCGTGTCGTTCGTTTCAGTGGGGACATGACAGTAAGTTGGTCCAGACCAATTCTCTTGTCAAGAGGTCCGGCCGTGGAGGGCCGGTGGAGGCCCCGCGTGCGTAACCTGCCCCGGTTTGACGGGACTTGCGCGAAGAAGAGTTGCTTGGCAGCCAGGGAAAGCTGTTCTCCGGCCACAGAGGCGTGGATACAGTGCTGAGGTAGTCACGCAATGAAGTCACCCCGGTGCACCGGAGTAACGCCGGTGGGCCGGACCGCGGGAATCGGGGAGCTGCGCGTGCCAACAGCCATTGCCGTGACCGGAGCCGACCTGGCGCTGGCGCCCCAGGACGAACGCACCCTGCCCGCCACCGTTCTCGCCGATCTCGGCCAACAGCCGCTGGACCGTGCCCTCGCCGCCGTCCAGGCCCTCGTCGATCAGTACGGACACGTGATCGTCGTGTACTCGCGGGCCGTCCCCGCCGCCGTCGAGCAGCGACTGCACACGATCCGCTCCCTCCTGGAGAGCGACCGCATCGCGCTCTTCCGCCCCGACCTTCCGCCGCTCGCGGTGGCCGTCCTCGCCCGCCAGCTGCGCCAGCTGGCCTCCTGCGACCTCGGCCCCGGCGTCCTCGCCTCCGCGGGCCGGCTGCTCACCCACTACATCCACGCCGGCGCGCTGCTCGGCTCGGTCGCCCGGCTCGACCGGGTGCCGGTGGTCGGCCTGAAGTCGCATGCCAGGTCGTGGGTTCCGGGTAGTCAGTTCGGTGTGCTCGCCCACCCGCAGCCGGAACTGGTCAAGGCCACCCCGGAAACGGTCCTGCCCGGACCGGAGTTCGGCACCTGGCTGCTCGTCGCCCGCGGGCAGTTCCAGTCCGACTGGGTCACCGAGGTCCTCGCCCCCGCCTGGAAGGTCCAGGGGCTGCGCGAGACGCACCTGCCCGCCGAGTCCGCCGACTGGTGGGGCACCGGCAAGGCGATCGAGTTCTGCGCCTACCTGCCCGACCTGTCGGTCCTCTACCAGCTGGTCACGTCCGTCCGGCAGAGCGTCTGCCACTGGTGCGGCATCGACGTCATCGGCGACCGCTGCGTCTTCTGCTCCGCGACCCCGCCGCCCGCCTCCGATCCCACCGCCCGCCCCGCCGCCCGCGCGCTCACCATGGGCGACTGAACCAGCTCGACCCGCACGCCTGTTCCCGTCCGCTCGACCCGACCCCCAACGAGGTTGCACGGTTCATGAACTCCCGTCAGCGCCGCGGCGTGATTCTCCTGCTCCTGTCGGTCCTGTGCGCCCTCGGCGCGTTCGCCGGCGTCCTCTCCGTCATCGACGACGTGAAGTCCAAGGTCGGCCCCGAGGTCACCGCGTACGAGCTGCGTTCCGACGTGGCGCCCTACACCACCCTGAGCGCGGGCCAGTTCAAGAAGATCGAGATGCCGGAGCGCTGGCTCTCGGACAACGCCGTCACCGACCTCGCCGCCATCCGCGGCAAGATCGCCGTGACGACGCTGAAGAAGGGCTCCCTGCTCCAGAGCGACATGATCGTCGAGCAGCCCGCCCTCCAGCCGGGCCAGCAGGAGGTCGCCATCATGATCGACGCGGCCACCGGAGTCGCCGGCAAGATCACCCCGGGGTCGTCCGTCAACGTCTACGCCACCTTCGAGGGCGCCCGGGAGAGCGATCCCGACCAGTCGAAGATCATCGTCACCAACGCCCGGGTCCTCGACGTGGGCGAGCTGACCGCCCTCGAGCCGGACGAGAACAACCGCAGCCAGTCGCCCACCGACGCGGTCCCCATCACCTTCGCGCTGTCCACGCTCGACGCCCAGCGCATCACCTACGCCGAGTCCTTCGCCAAGCGCGTCCGCCTCGCCCTCGTCGCGCCCGGCGGCGACACCACGGTCCCCGACCAGGACCGTACCTACGAACTCGTCACGGACAAGTGAGAGGCCGCCGCCCATGCCCACGAGGATCCTCCCGGCCGTCGGCGACGCGGACGCGGTCCGTTCCCTCACCACCCTGCTCAGCCAGCTCCCGGACGCCGAACCGGTCGCCCCGGTGTCCGACTCCACCCAGCTGGTGGACACCCTCGCCCGGCTCGCCGCCGAGTCGGTCGACGAACTGCCCGAGGTCGTCGTCGTCCACGAACGCATCGGCCCCGTACCGGCGCTGGAGCTGGTCCGGGAGGTGGCGCTGCGCTTCCCGGCGGTCGGCGTCATCCTCGTCACCACCGATGTGGGGCCCGGCCTCTTCGCCGCCGCCATGGACTCCGGCGCCCGCGGCCTGGTCACCCTCCCGCTGAGCTACGAGGACCTCGCGAACCGCGTCCAGGCCGTCGCCCAGTGGTCGACCGGCGTACGGCGCCATCTCGGCCACGGCGCCGACGTGTTCACCGGCGTCGGCGGCACCGTCGTCACGGTCAGCGGCGCGAAGGGAGGCGTGGGCGCCACTCTCACGGCCGTCCAACTGGCCCTCGCCGCCCAGGCGTCCGGCCGCCCCACCGCCCTCGTCGACCTCGATCTCCAGTCCGGTGACGTCGCCTCCTACCTGGACGTCCAGTTCCGCCGCTCGGTCGTCGACCTGGCCGCCATCACCGACATCTCGCCCCGCATCCTCGCCGAGGCCGTCTTCCGGCACGAAACCGGCGTGGCCCTCCTCCTCGCCCCCGGCGAGGGCGAGCGCGGCGAGGAGGTCACCGACCGCGCCGCCCGCCAGATCATCGGCGCCCTGCGCTCCCGCTACGAGGTCGTCGTCGTCGACTGCGGCGCCCAGCTGAGCGGCGCGGGCGCGGCCGCCGTCGAACTCGCCGAGCGGGCCCTGCTCGTCACCACCCCCGACGTCGTCGCCGTCCGCGGCGCCAAACGCACCGTCCGCATGTGGGACCGGCTCCAGATCCGCAAGGCCGAGGAGACGACCGTCGTCGTCAACCGCCACACCCGGAGTACGGAGATCCAGCCCCCGCTCATCCAGAAGATCACCGGCACGGCGATCGCCGCGACCACGGTCCCCGCCAACTTCCGGGAACTCCAGGCCGCGGTCGACGCCGGCCGGGTGCACGCCCTCGACGGCAAGGGCGCCGTCCGGCAGGCCCTGTGGGCGCTCGCGGGGGAACTGGGGCTGGCCAAGGCCCCGGAGACCGCCCTCGTGCGCAGGGCCGGCGGCCGGGCCCGCGGCGCGGACCGGGGCGCGGCCGGGTTCCGGCGGCGGAGGGAGTGAACGCCATGTGGGGACATCGGGCGCGCGACCGGGGCCAGGTCACCATCGAGTTCCTCGGCATGACACCGCTGATCATCGTGACCTTGGTGGTGGTGTGGCAGTTCGTCCTCGTGGGGTACACGTTCACGCTCGCGGGGAATGCTGCCGACGAGGCGGTGCGGGCCGGGACGGCGGCGCACCGAGGGGAGCGGCAGGCAGTGTGCGAACAGGCGGGACTGGACAAGTTGTCGGACGCGTGGCGCTCCGGGGCCACGGTGAGCTGCTCGTCCTCCGGGTATGTGACCGCGGACGTCGACCTCGAGGTCCCGGTCCTCTTCCCCGGCACCATCGCCTTCCCGTTCACGGTGCACGCTCACGCGGGCGCCGTCGAGGAAGAGGACGACTGAGATGCCGTGCCGGAGGCGCTGGGGCGAGGGCGAGGGCGGAATCCGGGGTGGGCGCGGCCGCGGGGCCGGCGGCGACCGGGGTCAGGTGGCCCTGGAATACCTCGGGTTCCTCCCGCTGCTCCTCCTCGTGGCGCTGGCGGCCGTACAGCTCGGCCTGATCGCGTACGCGGCGCAGCAGGCGGGCACGGCGGCGCGTGCGGGCGCACGCAGCGCGTCGCTCCGCGAGGACTACGCGGGGGACTGTCAACGGGCGGTCAGCAGCTGGCTGAACGCGAGCTGCTCGCCCGCGTACCTCGGCGACGAGGTGCGGGTCACCTCCACCGTCACCATCCCGTCCGTCATCCCCGGCTTCGGGGACTTCGAGGCGCACAAGACGGCCACGATGCCGGTCGACCACTGAGGGAAGGGCATCCGACATGAGCCTGCGGGCACGCATCACCTCCCCCGAGGAGAACGGCGGCCGGGGCGAGGACGGCCATCTGGTGACCTCCTACCGCGCCAAGCTGCTGGAGGAGATCGACCTCGCCGAGATGAGCTCGCTGGCCGCCGCCGAGCGCCGGGCACGGCTGGAGCGGGTGCTGGGACACATCATCAGCCGCGAGGGCCCGGTCCTGTCGACGGCGGAACGCTCACAGCTGATCCGCCGGGTGGTCGACGAGGCACTGGGCCTGGGCATCCTGGAACCCCTCCTCGAAGACGCGTCGATCACCGAGATCATGGTGAACGGGCCCGACGCGATCTTCGTCGAACGGGGCGGCAGGGTCGAACAACTCCCCATCCGCTTCGCGTCGAACGACCAGCTGATGCAGACGATCGAACGCATCGTCTCCACCGTCAACCGCCGCGTCGACGAGACGAACCCGATGGTCGACGCGCGGCTGCCGTCGGGCGAACGGGTCAACGTCATCATCCCCCCGCTGTCGCTGACCGGCCCCACCCTCACCATCCGCCGCTTCCCGCGGTCCTTCACCCTCCACGAACTGATCGGCTTCGGCTCGCTGGACGAGCAGATGCTGTACCTGCTGGCGGGTCTCGTGCAGGCCAAGTTCAACGTGATCGTCTCGGGCGCGACGGGCACCGGTAAGACGACGTTGCTGAACGCGCTCTCGGGCCTGATCCCGGACGGCGAACGCATCATCACCATCGAGGACTCGGCGGAACTCCAGCTCCAGCAGTCGCATGTGATCCGCCTGGAGTCCCGGCCCCCGAACGTCGAGGGCAACGGCCGCATCACCATCCGCGACCTGGTCCGCAACTCCCTGCGGATGCGCCCGGACCGGATCGTGGTCGGCGAGGTCCGGGGCGGTGAGTCGCTCGACATGCTCCAGGCGATGTCGACCGGTCACGACGGCTCCCTGGCCACGGTCCACGCCAACAGCGCGGAGGACGCCCTGATGCGCCTCCAGACCCTCGCGTCGATGTCCGACGTCGAGATCCCCTTCGTCGCGCTGCACGACCAGATCAACAGCGCGGTGGACGTCGTCGTCCAGCTCACCCGCTTCGCCGACGGCGCCCGCCGCATCACCGAGATAGCCGTGCTCGACAGCCACGGCGGAGAGCCGTACCGGCTGGCGACGATCGCCCGCTTCAACGCCCGGCCGATGACCGCCGACGGCCGCGTCCACGGAGCCTTCGAGTACTTCCCCCTCCCACGCCGCACCGCGGACCGCCTGTACATGGCGAGCCAGCCGATCCCGCAGGCGTTCGGGGTGGCGCGCGCGGCACACGAACTGACGACAAGGGAAGCCCGGTAACGCTGATGGACCTCGAGACGCTGATCACCCTCACCACCGGCGGAACCCTCCTGACCTGCGCCCTGGCCGTCGCGGGCCTGCACGCCTACGCGCGGGGCCGGGCCCAGCGGGCGGAGCTGGTGGAACGCCTGTCCTACACCGGCCGGCTCCCCGGCACCGGCCGCCGGCGCCGCTTCCGCACCCTGGACCGACGGCTGCGCCGCACGAGCACGGGCCGCAGGCTGGAGCTGAAGCTGGCGGCGACCGGCCTGGACGTGACGCCCGGCGAGTTCCTCGTCTCCATGCTGGCGTCGGTGGCCGGCCTGTGGCTGGTCGGACAGGCCACCCTGGCCCCCTTCTTCGGCCCGATCGCCGGCCTCCTGGGCGTCTGGGCGGCCTGGCAGTTCCTCAACTGGCAACGTCAGAAACGCATCGAGAAGTTCATCAACCAACTCCCCGAACTGGCCCGCATCCTGGCCAACGCCACCCACGCGGGCCTGGCGCTGCGCACCGCGATCGGCATGGCGGCGGAGGAGCTGGAGGCCCCGGCGGGCGAGGAACTGGCCAAGGTCGCCAACCAGTTGGCGGTGGGCCACTCCATGGACGACGCACTGGGCGAGCTCGCCGACCGGCTCCCCTCCCGCGAACTGGTCGTCCTCGTCACCACCCTGGTCCTCTCCAACCGGGCCGGCGGCCAGGTCGTCGGCGCCCTGCGCAACCTGACGGAGACGCTGGAGGAACGCAAGGAGACCCGGCGCGAGGTCCGCACCCAGCTGTCGCAGGTGAACATGACGTCCTACGCGGTGCCGGCGCTGGGGGTCGGGGCGTTGTTCCTCATGAACAGCGTCGAGGCCGGAACGCTGGACCGCATGACGGGCTCGGCCGTCGGCCAGGCCTGCGTGATCATCGCGTTCGGCCTCTACGCGGTCGGCTTCGTCCTCATCCGCCGCATGTCCCGAATCGACGTCTGAGCAGGAGGTGACGCAGGGCATGGAACTGCTGCTCGCACTCGCCGTGGGCCTCAGCGTCTGGGGCATGTTCGCCGGCATCCGCATGTACCGGGCCGACGTGAAGCTGCCCAGCGACCTCGCGCTGGCCCTGGAGGTCGGCTCGACGCGCACCGGTGCCGTCGGCTCGCTCGTCGACCGCATGGGCATGCGGTACGCCCCCGCCGTCCTGCGTCTGATGGGCCCCAAGCAGGTCACCCGGTACCGGCGCAGGATCGACCTCGCGGGCAACCCGGGCGGCCTGACGATCGACCGCTACGCGGCCCGGCGCGCGGTCTACGGCGGGATCGGCGCCCTCGGCGCGTTCGCCGCGCTGCTCCAGGGCGGCTTCTTCGTCGCGCTGCTCATGCTGGCCTTCGGCGTGTTCTGGTCCGAGGTCGGCATCTGGTCCGCGATCCGGGTCCGCAAGGACGCCATCGAACGGACCCTGCCGGACTTCCTCGACGTCCTCGCCGTGGTGGTGAGCGCGGGTCTCGGCTTCCGGCAGGCCCTCGACCGGGTGGCGTCCAGGTACGAGGGTCCCTGGGCAGACGAGATCCGCATCACGCTGCGTCAGATGGACCTCGGCGTGAGCCGCCGGGAGGCCTTCCAGGAGCTGCGCCGCCGCAACGACTCCGAGCAGGTCGCCATGTTCGTCACGGCCCTCCAGCAGGGCGAGGAGCTCGGCGCGCCGATCGTCGACACGCTTGTCTCGATCGCCAAGGACATGCGCCGGACGGACGCGCAGAACGCCCGCCGCAAGGCGGCCCGCGCGGTCCCCAAGGCCACCCTGATGATCACCACGTTCATGGTCCCGGCAACGATGCTCCTCCTCGGCGCGGGGATGCTGCTCGGCTCCGGCACGGACTTCACCTCGATCACGGGCGAGTAGGCGGACGGGATGACGGCCATGACGACGACCGGGGTGCCGCTACAGAAGGACGTCCTTCTCCAGGTCAACGCGCTCCAGGCGATGTGCCGCCAGGTGTTCGGGTTCCGGCTGGCCATGATCGCGGTCGCCACCCCCGCGGCCCTCCTGAACGCCGCCCCGGGCCTGGGCACCCGCCTGGTGGGCGCGGCCGTGGTGGTCACCTTCATGGGGTCGTACGTCCTCTTCCGCGACTGGGAACGCTTCGGGCCCCTTCTCCTGCGCCACCCCTCCCTGCTGGCCGTGGACACCCTGTTCGGCACCCTGCTGCTGATCTCGGCGGGGCCGGACACCACGCTCGCCTACGTCAGCGTCTGCACCCCGCTGCTGGCCGGCATCGTCTACGGCTGGCGGGGTGCCGCCTGTTTCGCGTCCCTCCAGTCGCTGATCCTGCTGCTGGTCCACGCGACCCTCGTGCGGGAGCCCGGCGTCAGCCTCGCCGAGAGACTGCTTCTGCCGGGCCTCTGCGTCATCACCGGCGCGATGGGCTCGTCGCTGCGCCACCTCATGCTCCGCTTCGGCGCGGCCACCCAGGCCCTGACCGCCGTCAAGGCGCGCCTGGCCGGTACCGAGGCGGTCGCCGCCGAACGCGCGCGCCTGGCCCGCGAGATGCACGACTCCGTGGCCAAGACGCTGCACGGGGTGGCCCTCGCAGCGGACGCCCTGGCCCATTCGGCGGGCTCGCCGGGCATGGACCCGGTCATCGTGCGGCAACACGCCGAACTGGTCGCCCGCGCCGCGCGCCGCGCCGCCGCCGAGTCCCGCGAACTCCTCACCGACCTCCGCCGGGAGCCGGACCCGGCGCAGGACGTCGACCTCCTGCCCGAACTGGCCGCCCACGCGGACGTGTTCGGGGACCGGACCGGCCTGCCGGTCAGCTACCACGCCTCCGGCGACCGGGCGACGCTCCCCGTCCCGCCCGCGGTGGCCCGACAGCTCCTCACGATCACCTCGGAGGCCATGGAGAACGCCCACCGCCACGCGGCCCCGACCCATGTGGAGGTGCGAGCGGCCGTGAACGGCGAGCTCCTCACCCTGAGCGTCCGCGACGACGGCCGAGGCCTCCCGCCCGAGGCCACCCTCGAACAGCTGCGCCGCACCGGCCACTTCGGCCTGGTCGGCATGACCGAGCGGGCCGCCTCCGTCGGCGCCCGCATCCGCATCGGCCACGGCCGTGACTCCCGGGGCACCGAGGTGCGCCTGGAACTCCCGCTGGCCGCGCTCACAGAGGAGGTCGTCTGATGCCGGACCGACCGCCCCACCGCCCCGGCGCCGAGCAGCCGCTCTTCCCGCCACCACCCAGGCCCTGCCTTGTGCGCGTGGTCGTGGCCGACGACAACCCGGTGGTCCGCGCGGGCCTGACCGCCCTGCTCTCCGGCCGGGAGGACATCACGGTCGTCGCCCAGGCGGCGGACGGCCGCGAGGCCTACGAGGCGGCCCGCCAACACCGCCCCGACGTCGTGCTGCTGGACGTCCGCATGCCCGGCGTGGACGGCCTCTCGGCCCTTCCGCACCTGGCGCGGATCACCCGGGTCGTGATGCTGACGTACAGCCACGAGGCCGAGATCGTCCAGCAGGCCCTGCGCGGTGGCGCCGGGGGCTACCTCGTCCACGGGGAGTTCACCGTGGACGAGTTGGTGTCGGCGGTGCGCGACGTCACCCGGGGCCGCGCCCACTTCACCCCGACGGCGGCGACAGCGGTACTGGCGCACCTGCGAAACGATGCGACTGCACACGTAAAAGCGGACCCATCTACCCTATTTTCAGCGACTTCTACGGAAGCGCTTTCGCAGTTGCAACCAATCGTGAGACAGTCGTCCTCAGTATTGAGGGCGGGGTTCCAACTCAGCCCGAGGGAGGCGGAGATCATGGACCTCATCGCGTCGGGCATGAACAACCAGCAGATCGCCGCCACCTGCTTCATCAGCGAGAAGACGGTCAAGAACCACATCAACCGCATCTTCGCCAAGCTGCACAGCGGCAGCCGCTCCGAGGCCGCGGCCAAGTGGCTGGGCACGGCGGTGACCTCATGAGACCCCGCCGGACATGCCGCCGGACACACAGCAGGACTTCCGACTGGGCCCGGGATTGGGCCCAGGGACCCTTCTCCGACGTGGACGCACGGTCTTACGTTGCCGGTCACGCCACCGATGGAGAGGAACGCCATGAGCGACCTGCTACTGAGGACCGCCGTCGCGGCCAAGGTCCGGGTGAGCGGCTGGACGAACACGACGGTGCGGGCCGTACGGCGCCGCGCCGACAACGACAGGGGACAGACCGCCGTCGAGTACCTGGGCATCATCGCGGTGGTGGTGGCGATCGTGGTCCTGATCGCCAACACGAACCTGGGCCAGACGATCGTCGACAAGCTCACGGCCCAGATCGACAAGGTGGCTCCCTGACACGACCCCGCAGGCGCACGCACGGCGACGCAGGGCAGGTCTTCCCCATCTACCTCACGGTGGTGGCGGGCCTGCTCTTTCTGGCGTTCGCGTACTTCGCGGTCGGTCAGGCCGCGGTGAACCGCAACGGAGCGCAGACCGCCGCCGACGCGGCGGCGCTGGCGGCCGCTCAGGAGACCAGGGACGAGCTCGCGGACCTGTGGAAACTGGTCGTGCTCGACCCGACGAAGTGGCAGGAGATCTTCGACGGCGTCGGAGCGGCCGACGACCCGTGCAGGCGCGCGTATCAACTCGCCGCGCAGAACGACGCCAACGTGGAACAGTGTGTGCCGGACGGCCTCCGGTTCAGCGTCGCCGTGCAGACGAACAAGTCGGCGGGAGACTCCGTGATCCCCATCACGAGCACCACACACGCGCACGCCTCCGCCATAGCCGTGATCGAGTCCCTGTGCACGTTCGAACTGCCCGGCCAGCCCGCACCGGTGAACGCGCTGCCGAGGCTCACCTGTGAGGACGGGGAGTGGAACCTGGACCCGACGGATCTGGAACCGGACGATCTCCCCGGGCCCGAGGATCTCTTCGACGTCCACCTGGCCGACTGAACGAGCGAACGACGAGTGAAGAAGGAGGCAGAGCGATGAGCATGCGGTTCACTGCGAAGGTCCGCACGGGGGCGGTCGCGCTGGCCGTCGTGGCGGGGCTCGCCCTCGGCGCGACCGCCTGTGGTGGCGGTGGCGATGACGACAAGAAGCCGCAGTCCTCGGCATCCTCCTCCAAGTCCAGTGGAACGCAGCCGAATCCGCAGGAAGGGCAGTCCGACGAGCTGTTGGCCGAGCTGAAGGGCCCGAGCGGGCTCCTGCTCCAGATCACCTCTGCCGTGCGCGACTCCGGCGGATTCGTGACTGTCAACGGCGCTCTGAAGAACGACAGTGGGACATCTGTCGTGATCCCGTCTGCCCTGAGCGGCAACGAGACCGAGATCATGAACAACGGAAGGTCACTCGGCGGCGCGACCCTCGTCGACTCCAAGAGCAAGAAGCGCTACTACGTCCTCCGTGACACCGAAGGCCGCCCCCTGACGACGACGGGCTTCTCGACGCTCAAGGCCGGCGAGTCCATCGACGTCTTTCTCCAGTTCCCCGCGCCCCCCGCGAGCTCGACGGACGTCTCCTTCCAACTCCCGCTGTTCCCCAGCGGGGTCATCAAGATCTCCGGGTGAGGCCGATCATGACCCCACGTCTCACTCTGGTGGTGGCCGCGGCCACCCTCGTGATGGTCGGCATGGCCCCTGCCGCCGAAGCCGACACCACCCCCAGCGTTCCCCCCGGCACCGAACCCACCGCCACCGCCCCCGTGGAGGTCGACCCCAACGACCCCGACCTCAAGCTGCCCGAGGGCGGCACCCTCGCCGAGCCCAAGGTGCTCGACATCAAGCAGGTCGTCGAGGACGAGTCGGGTGACGAACGCCGGGAGGACACCAACGCGGACGTGACGTTCGCGCTCCAGGCCGAGGTCCTCTTCGGCAAGGACAGCGCGAAGCTCGGCACGGAGGCGAAGTCCCGTATCGCCACGATCGCCGCGGAGATCAAGAAGCAGAACAACACCACCGTGGTCCGGGTCTTCGGCTTCACGGACAACCTGGGCTCCTCCGCGCACGGCGACGTCCTGTCGAAGCAGCGGGCGGACGCCGTCCAGGCGGAACTCGCGGGTGACCTGAACGACCCGGACATCACCTTCGAGGTCCGCGGCTACGGCGAGCAGTACCCCATCTCCGACAACTCCACCGAGGCCGGCCGCAAGAAGAACCGCCGGGTGGAGGTCACGTTCCCGCGCACGGCGAACTGACCCGCACCTCCACCCGCACCCCCGCCCGCAGCCCCCACCCCTCCATCGCCCCGGCCGCCGCCTCCAGTACATGGCGGGACCGCAGCCGGGGCAGGCCCAGCCGTCCAGGCCGCATGGTGCGTACGGCGACGACGCGGAGCCGCCGGTCCAGATACGCGACGTCGATCGGCATGCGCATCCGAAAGGTGTGCACGCTGCCGGCGGGCGACAGCAGCATCGCCCCGTCCACCGAGTCCCGCCCGAGCAACCCCCGGGTACGGGCCCGGTAGGAGGCGGCGATCTCCAGGGGCACCACCTGGAAGCCGCCTTCGCCTTCGCCCCCGCCCACGCCTTCGCCTCCGCCCCCGCCTCCGCCCCCGCCCCCGCCTTCGCCCCTGCTCCCGCCCTCGCCGCCCACCACGAGTTCTCCCCACCCGTCCCGCCAGCGCGCCATCCCCGTCTCCCCTCGGCCGTGTCGCTACCCTCTGGACCCTTCGCACCGTAGCGAGCCGGAACACGAAGTGGGGACCGCCGTATGCGGAAGATCGTCCTGATCATGTCGATGTCCCTCGACGGGTACATCGAGGGCCCTGACCGCGACATCTCCTGGCACCAGGTCGACGACGAACTGCACCAGCACTTCAACGACATGGCCGGAGAGCTGGGCGCCCTGCTCAGCGGCCGGACCACCTACGAGCTCATGGCCGACTACTGGCCGACCGCGGACGCCGACCCGGACCTCCCCGCCACGATGGCCGAGTTCGCCGCGATCTGGCGCGAGAAACCGAAGATCGTGTACTCGCGGACGCTGGAGCACGCCGGCTGGAACACCACGATCGTCCGGGACGTCGTCCCCGAGGAGGTCGCGCTGCTCAAGGAGCAGGCGGGCGGGGACCTGGGGCTCAGCGGCGCCGACCTCGTCGCCGCGTTCCTGCGCCACGGTCTCGTCGACGAGTTCCGCGTCTACGTCCACCCGGTCCTCGTCGGCCGGGGCAAACCCCTGTTCCCGCACACCGACGTGAGCATCCCGACCACACTCCGCCTGACGGAGACCCACACCTTCGGCAACGGGGTCGTGCTGCTGCGCTACGCGTGACGGACCGCCGTAAACCGGCGGCGCCTCCGCGAACCCTCTGCCACCATCCCCGTATGGACGACAAGAGGCGGGACACCGTTGACGACAGCGACCACGCGGACCCCGCCTTCGAGGCGCTCCTCGCCGAAGGCGCCGCCGTCCCCACCGAGGGGTGGGACTTCTCCTGGTTCGAGGGACGGGCCACCGAGGAGCGGCCCTCCTGGGGGTACGCGATGTCGCTGGCCGGACGGCTGGCGGGCGCGAGCGCCGCGCTCGACGTGCAGACCGGGGGAGGGGAGGTCCTGGACTTCGCGCTCGGCCGGGCCGCCCCCAAGGCCCCCGAGCTCACCGTCGCGACCGAGGGCTGGCCGGCGAACGTCACCAGGGCCACCGCCCTGCTGCGCCCGCGTGGCATCGCGGTCGTTGCGTCCCCGGAGGACGCCCCGCTGCCGTTCGCGGACTCCACCTTCGACCTGGTCGCAAGCAGGCATCCGGTGCGGCCCCTCTGGGACGAGATCGCCCGCGTGCTCCGGCCCTGCGGTACCTACTTCGCCCAGCACGTCGGTCCGCGCAGCGTCTTCGAGCTCGTCGAGTACTTCCTCGGGCCGCAGCCGGAGGGGGTGAGCAGCGCCCGGCACCCCGAGCGCGAGCGCGCCGGGGCGGAGGCGGCGGGGCTGGAGGTCGTCGGCCTGCGGACGGAGCGACTCCGTGTCGAGTTCCACGACATCGCCGCCGTGGTCCACTTCCTGCGCAAGGTGGTGTGGATGGTCCCGGGCTTCACCGTGGACGCCTACCGGCCCCAACTCCGCGCCCTGCACGAGCAGATCAAGGCCGACGGCCCGTTCGTCGCGCACAGCACCCGTCATCTCTTCGAGGCCCGCCGCCCGTAGCGCGGGGCCGGCCAGGAACCGCCCTCCGGCTCCCCGCGCCCCCGCCTGCGCCTCCCCGCGCCCCGGCCCTCGCCTCCACGGAGTTTCCACATCGTTATCGTGATCGGTTCATGTCCCCTGTCGACCTCGCGTAAGTTCTCGTTCAGGCAATTCGCGTACGCAAAGCTGCGTGGACGTCACCGCGCAGTGGAGGGGGCTGCGCGGTGACGCCCGCGTCAAGCGGACGTTCATGGCCGGAGTAGCCCGTCGGGGGGACGGGCCGGCGTGTGACCGATGGGACCTCAAGCCGCTCCAAAACCTCAGCTTCCCTCGGTGATCGGGTCCATTCTCCTGGGAATCCGTTGCGTTTCGGCCATGAGTCACCTATGAACAACGCCTTCCGTGACCACCGGCGCGTCGCCGGACGACTCCGGAGAGTAGTTGTGGCGCGCTGATGCACGCAGCATCACTTACGAAGGGTTATGGTGGAAACCCCCCCTCGGGCCGGTCCGTCTCCCCCCCACGGACCGGCCCGTTTTTTTGCCCCGGCACAGTGGTTCGTGCGGTGGCCGCGCCTCCCACCCCCGTCAACGGCCCAGGCCCCGCAGGGGTAGGCTGCGCCCCGCGGGGACCGCACCGTACGGAGGGGCTGACAATCACGTGAACCTGCGCGACAAGCTGCGCGGCCTTCTGGTCAGGCTGTACGCACGCCGGGTGGAAGGTCACCTGGACCACGCTCAGGTGCCGAAGCACATCGGCGTCATCATGGACGGCAACCGACGCTGGGCGAAGGCCTCGGGTTCCACCACCGAGCACGGCCACCGCGCCGGTGCGGAGAAGATCGAGGAGTTCCTCGGCTGGTGCACCGAGACGGACGTCGAGGTCGTCACCCTCTGGCTGCTGTCGACGGACAACCTCGACCGCCCCGACGACGAACTCGTCCCGCTCCTCGGCATCATCGAGGACGTCGTGCGCACCCTCGCCGCCGACGGCCGCTGGCGCGTCCACCACGTCGGCACCCCGGACATCCTCCCCTCCCATGTGCAGACCGCGTTGAAGGTCGCCGAGGAGTCCACCTCCCACGTCGACGGGATACTGGTCAACGTCGCCATCGGCTACGGCGGCCGCCAGGAGATCGCCGACGCCGTGCGCTCGATGATCGTGGACGCGGCGGACAAGGGCACCTCGATGGAGGACCTCGCCGACTCCGTCAGCGTCGACCTGATCGGCCGCCACCTCTACACCGGCGCCCAGCCCGACCCCGACCTGGTGATCCGTACCAGCGGCGAGCAGCGGTTGTCCGGATTCATGCTGTGGCAGACGGCCCATGCGGAGTACTTCTTCTGCGAGGTCTTCTGGCCGGCCTTCCGCAAGGTCGACTTCCTGCGTGCCCTGCGCGACTACGCGGCCCGTCACCGCCGTTACGGCGGCTGAGGAACGAGTCCCGGGGCGTCCTGCGAGGGCGTCCCGTTTACCCCGGTCGGGGCGGAAGTAACGAGGAGTTCACCGGCGCGCCGTCATATGCCGTGGCATGGCGGCGCGTGTTCGAGGGCATAAACCAAGCAGGCCGACGCCCGAACCACGGGTGTCGGATCTCAGCGGGCGGCACGGGGCCGTCCGCCCGGGAGGCCCTTTTGCACCAGCCCGACCGTGCGGTCACGGCACGGATGAAGCAGCGGGGGGCCGGTTCTCGGCCCGTGCGAAGCGGCCGACGACCGGTCCAGCTCCACTCCGTCGCTCCCCGACCTCATCCGAGGGGGTACGTCCTTCCGTGGTGACCAGCACAAAGCGCCGTATGCCAGACCGGCGCACCTATGTTCTCGACACCAGCGTCCTGCTGGCCGACCCGAACGCCCTGACCCGCTTCGACGAGCACGAGGTAGTGCTCCCCATCGTCGTGGTCACGGAGCTGGAGGCCAAGCGGCACCATCCGGAGCTCGGCTACTTCGCCCGGCAGGCGCTGCGCCTGCTGGACGACTACCGGGTGAAGTTCGGTCGCCTCGACGCCCCCATCCCGATCGGGGAACTCGGCGGCACCGTCCGTGTCGAGCTCAACCACTCGGACCCCAGCGTGCTGCCTTCCGGCTACCGCCTGGGTGACAACGACTCCCGCATCCTCGCGGTCGCCCGCAATCTGCAGGCCGAGGGTTTCGACGTCACGGTCGTGTCGAAGGACCTCCCGCTCAGGATCAAGGCGTCGTCGGTCGGCCTCCTCGCGGAGGAGTACCGCGCCGAACTCGCCATCACGGGCTCCGGCTGGACCGGAATGTCCGAACTGACCCTGTCCGGCGAGCAGGTGGACATCCTCTTCGAGGAAGGGCACATCCACGTGCCCGAGGTCGCCGACCTTCCCGTGCACACCGGTCTGACCATCCAGTCGGAGCGGGGCAAGGCCCTGGGCCGGGTCACCGCCGAGGGCAACGTCCGCCTCGTGCGCGGCGACCGCGAGGCCTTCGGCATCAAGGGCCGCAGTGCCGAGCAGCGCATCGCGCTCGATCTGCTGCTCGACCCGGACGTCGGGATCCTGTCGATGGGCGGCCGGGCCGGCACCGGCAAGTCCGCGCTCGCGCTCTGCGCGGGTCTGGAGGCGGTCCTGGAGCGCCGTCAGCACCAGAAGGTGATGGTCTTCCGGCCGCTGTACGCGGTGGGCGGGCAGGAGCTGGGCTATCTGCCCGGTTCCGAGGCCGACAAGATGGGCCCCTGGGCGCAGGCGGTCTTCGACACGCTGTCCGCGGTCACCAGCCGCGAGGTCATCGAGGAGGTCACCGCGCGAGGGATGCTGGAGGTCCTGCCCCTGACCCACATCCGGGGCCGCTCCCTCCACGACGCCTTCGTGATCGTCGACGAGGCGCAGTCGCTCGAACGGAATGTGCTTCTCACCGTTCTGTCCCGGATCGGCGCGAATTCCCGGGTCGTTCTGACCCACGATGTGGCGCAAAGGGACAATCTGCGGGTCGGGCGCTATGACGGCGTGGTCGCCGTCGTCGAGAAACTGAAGGGCCATCCGCTCTTCGCGCACGTCACGCTGAACAGGTCCGAGAGGTCCCAGATCGCAGCACTTGTGACCGAAATGCTGGAGGATGGGCAGATCTGAATGACCCGCCCCAATTGACAGGGGACAAGCGGTGGTTGGCGCCGTCCGACAAAGGCTGTGAGCCTAGTCGGGCGGCGCCGGCGTATGTGGGGGTTTCGCGAAATCCCCAGGGTCACCACGGGTGTGAGCTTTCACACGCAACTCGGAATTGCCTTGCGTAGTCCGGTTACGGCAAAGTCTCAGTCCTGTCAGGCCCCGCATGCGACACATCTGTGCCCCCAGCAGTACGGCACCGCTTGAGCATCACCTTCAACTCCATACCGACCGTCGTATGCCGCCCGTGCACCATGTGGCGCTCTCTCATCGGGAGTTGCCCACCGGGCCCGTGTCTCCTGTGACCCCGTAGTTCGGAGACCAGCGACAAGGGCACGATTGCGTCCGCCAGGGTCACCGAAGCGGGCGATGCTGGAAGGAAAACCGTGTGAGCCGGATCTCGGTCCGGGGATTCGCAGTGGCCTCGGCCACGGCGGTCACCGCTGTCGGAAGCGTCGTCGGCGTTGCCTCGGGCAGCGTCGCGCAGGCCAACGACGCAGAAGCGACGGCCAGCGACGCGACGCTCCTCGCCGACATACCTGTGGGCCAGCAGGCCCAGGTACAGACGGCGTCCCTCACGCAGCAGGCCAACGTACAGGCCATCGCCGCGGACGAGGGCGCGAAGAAGGACGCCGAGGAATCGGCCCGCAAGGCTGCCGCCAAGTCGGCGATCGCGAAGAAGGAGGCCGCCGAGAAGGCTGCCAAGGACCGCGCGGAGGCCAAGGCCAAGGCCAGCCGCAGCGCGGGCGACTTCCCGATCCGGAGCTCCTACTCCATCGCGCAGATCCAGGCGATGGCGGCGCAGATGGTGCCCAGCGGCCAGTTCCAGTGCTTCAGCAACATCGTGGACCACGAGTCCAGCTGGAACTACCACGCCGTGAACGCCTCCTCCGGCGCCTACGGACTCTTCCAGGCCCTGCCCGCCGGCAAGTACGCGTCCGCCGGCTCCGACTGGCAGACCAACCCGGCCACCCAGATCAAGTGGGGCCTGAACTACATGGACAGCCGCTACGGCAGCCCCTGTGAGGCATGGTCGTTCTGGCAGGCCAACCACTGGTACTGAGCCCACGCGGCCCTGGTCGTGCAGTTCTCCACCCGACGGCACAACAGAAGGAAACCGCGTGAGCCGGATATCGGCCCGGGGATTCGCCGTGGCTTCGGCCACCGCGGTCACCACTGTGGGCGCTGTCATGGGAGTCGCCCAGGGCAGCGTGGCCCAGCCAGGCGGCGACGCCGAGGCGACGGCGGGCGAATCGACCCTCCTCTCGGACTTACCCGTAGGACAGCAGGCCCAGGTACAGACGGCCACGCTGACGCAGCAGGCCGACGTCCAGGCCATCGCCGCGGACACCACCGCCAAGAAGACGGCGGAGCAATCCGCCCGTAAGCAGGCGGCCAAGGACGCGGTGGCCAAGCAGAAGGCCGCCGTGGCCAAGGCGAAAGCCGTCCAGGAGGCCAAGGACAAGGCGGCCGAGGCCGCGGAGACCAAGGCCACCACCGAGGTCGCCTCGACCTCGTCGGCCGGCAGCTTCCCGCAGCAGGCGTCGTACACCGTCGCCGAGGTCCAGGCCATCGCCCGCCAGATGGTGCCCAGCGGCCAGTTCCAGTGCTTCAGCAACATCGTGGACCACGAGTCCACCTGGAACTACCAGGCGGTCAACCCCTCGTCGGGCGCCTACGGTCTCGTGCAGGCCTATCCCGGCTCGAAGATGTCATCCGCCGGCGCCGACTGGCGGACCAATCCGGCGACCCAGATCAAATGGGGCCTGAACTACATGAACGACCGTTACGGCAGCCCCTGCGACGCCTGGGACTACTGGCTGGCCAACGGCTCGTACTGAGCCGGATCCGCCGTCCTCCGCTCAACTCCGCGCAGCCCCTCCCCGTCCTAGGGGGAGGGGCTTTCGCCCTGTACGGTCGGTACGGCCGGGACCGACGACTCCAGGGGGAGTGGTGGGGAGAGACGGGGGAAGAGGACGGATCATGTCGCGAGTTCCAGGGTGGCTCGGCCGGCTCGGTGCCGGACTGAGCGAGATGGGTGAGCGGCTCGACGAACGGCGTGCCGAGGTCGAGCGGGAGCGGCGGGAGAGCGCCGCCGAGACGGAACCCACGCCGCCCGACAGCGCCGAACCGGCCGCCGAGGCCTACCCGGAAGAGTTCGTGCCGGCCGCACCGCGCCCCGACCCCGCCCAGGCCGTGCCGTGGGGGGTCCGGGTCGCCGCCGAGGCGGGCTGGCGGCTGCTGGTGCTCGCCGGGACCGTCTGGGTGCTGATGAAGGCCATCAGCGCGATCCAGCTGGTCGTCATGTCCTTCGTGGTCGCGCTGCTCCTCACCGCGCTCCTCCAGCCCACAGTGGCCCGGCTGAAGCGGGCCGGAGTGCCCGGCGGAGCGGCCACCGCGCTGACGGCGATCCTCGGGTTCGTCGTCATCGGGCTGATGGGCTGGTTCGTGACCTGGCAGGTCATGGCGAACATCGACAACCTCTCCGACCAGGTCCAGGACGGCATCGACGACCTGCGCCGGTGGCTGCTCAACAGCCCCTTCCACGTCACCGACAAGCAGATCAACGGCATCGCCAAGAACCTGCGGGACGCCATCGGCGACAACACGGACTCGATCACCTCGGCGGGCCTGGAGGGCGTCACCGTCGTCGTCGAGGCGCTGACCGGCATCCTCCTGGCGTTCTTCTCGACACTCTTCCTGCTGTACGACGGCAAGCGCATCTGGGAGTGGACGCTCAAGCTGGTCCCGGCCGCGGCCCGGCCGGGCGTGGCGGGCGCGGGTCCGCGGGCCTGGGCGACGCTCACGGCGTATGTGCGCGGCACGGTGATAGTCGCGTTGATCGACGCGATCTTCATCGGCCTCGGCATCTACTTCCTCGACGTGCCGATGGCCGTCCCGCTCGCCGTCTTCATCTTCCTGTTCTCCTTCATCCCGCTCGTCGGCGCGGTCGCCTCCGGCGCGCTGGCGGTGGTGGTCGCGCTGGTCACGCAGGGCGTGTTCACCGCGGTGATGACCCTGGCGGTCGTGCTGGCCGTGCAGCAGATCGAGGGCCACATCCTCCAGCCGTTCATCCTCGGCCGCGCCGTGCGCGTCCACCCGCTGGCGGTGGTCCTGTCGGTCGCCGCGGGCGGCATGGTGGCGGGCATCGGCGGCGCGATCGTGGCGGTGCCCCTGGTGGCCGTGACGAACACGGTGGTGGGCTACCTGCACGCCTACTCCCGCGAACAGGCCCTGCGGCACGCACCACGGCCGAGGGGCGCGACAGCGGCGGGCGTGGCGCCGGTGGCGGCCCCCGCGGGCTCCCCCACGGCTTCGCCGCCGGCCTCCGCCGCGCCGGAAGCGCCCTCGGACAAGGCTCCCTGAGGGAACGACCGAGGTCTCTCAACCGGTCAAATGGGCGCCGAACAAAGCGAATTGAGTTCATCGGCGGATCAACTTCCGTCAGCTGGGAGCAGGTCGGAAATCCCACGCTGGAATATGCGTACGGACTGATACACATTCCCTCCTCAGCGCTACGCGTCAGGCGTATGTGCGAGAGGTCCAAGGGGAGTGATGTCGGGCTACGAGCTGCTGGCACGCGACCTCGCCGCGTGCGGCCGGGAAGGCTTCACCGGGGAACTGCGCGTCCTCGGCTCGCCCGGCGGCACCTTCCATCTGCACGGTGGGCTGGTCGTCGCGGTCGAGTCGCCGGGCGCCCCCGCACCCGAGGCACTGCTGTTGCGCTCCGGCCGGATCGGCGGGGAGGACTGGGCCGGGCTGGTGCGTGAGTCGGGCGGCGTGCGCTGGCCGGCCGCCGGGCTGATCGCCCACGGCTACGCGGGGGCCGCCCAGCTCCGGGTGGTCTGCGCGATGGCTCTCCAGGACGCCGTGTTCGCGGTCGTCGCGGGCAGCGTCGACGGCTGCGAACGCGGTCCGGCGACCGGGCCGCCGCCCGCCCCGGTCGCCGTGGGCGAGCCGCCCACCCGGCTGCTCCAGGTGGCGTCCCGCAAGCTCGGCGCGCTCCTGGAGCAGCCGTATCCCGTGCGCCCGGACCGGGAACGGCCCGTGCCCGCCTCCCTCGCCTGCGCGGCCGGCCGGCTCGGCGCGCTGCAACGCGAGCTGCTCGCCCACGCCGACGGCCGGCGCACCGCCCGGGACCTCGCCTTCCGTACCGGGCGCGGGGTCTACACCGTCACCGTCGAGGTGGCCCGGATGCTGGGCGAGGGGCTCCTGGAGTGTGTGGACGCGCCCCGGCCGATCCCGGTCCGGCTGCCGCCCGACGGGCACGGCATACGCCCCCGCGAACCGGCCTCGCCGCCGCCCCGGCAGCCGCCGGTGCCGGAGGCGACGGCCCTGCCGCGCCGCAGCCCCGGCGCCAGCGGCATCAACGAAGCCCTCACGACGGAACAGGACGGCACCGGCAGCGGCACCGGCTGGAAGGAGTTCTTCCGCCTCCGGAACCCGACGGCGAAATAACAGCCCCACGTAAACCCCCACAGAAAAAAGACGGTCATATGCGATCAGAATTAGGGGAGTTGCATTCATGGACCACACAGCCCTGGCACGGGAGATGCGCGGCCTGCGGGAGCAGGTGACCGGTATCACCGACACGGCGCTGGCGGCCGCGGACGGACTGCTCATCGCCGCCGACACCGCCGACTCCATCGATCCGGAGGGCCTCGCCGCCCTCGCCGCGGCCGGCCTCGGCCTCGCCCGCCGTACCGCGGAGGCGACCGCCCGCGGCGCCCTGCACCGCACGGTGGCCTACGGCAGCCACGGCTGCGCCGCGTTCTACGCGGTCGGCGACACCGCGCTGATGGTCGTACTCGGCGACGAGGGCATGGACGTGGAGCGCCTGCACAGGGCGACCCAGCCCGCCCTGCGCCGCATCGATCTGATCCTCACCGACCGGACCGAGACGACAGTGAAGACCGCTGAAGGAGTCTGAAGGGATGGCGACGAAACGTATGACCCCAGGTTTCTCCGACCAGGTGATGGGCCTGGTCAAGTCACTGCGCACGGATGCCCCCGACTGCGTCGCCTCCGGCGTCGTCGACATGTCCACCGGCATGCTGCTCTCCTACGAGACCGTCGACAACCATCCGCCCGAGGTCCTGGACCTGCTGGCGGGTGCGACGCTCGACCTGTTCCAGGGCCGTACGGTCGTGATGATCGAGGACGTCTTCAAGGAGCGGCGCGGGGTCCAGAGCGAGAACCACTTCTTCCAGGAGATCCTCGTGAACAGTGAGAATCTCACCCATCTGTTCGTGCGGATGACCGAGCAGCAGGACGTCGTCGCGGTGGTCGTCTGCCGCAAGTCCGTCAACGTCGGCATGCTGTTCGCCCAGGTGCGCAGGGTGGTGCGGGAGTACCAGCTCTGAACGCGGAACGGTCCCTCCCCGGGCGGGGAGGGACCGTTCCGCTCATCGCTTGCTCACCGCCCGCTCACTCCGTGCGCAGGCCGTCCGGCCGCAGCAGTTTGAGCAGCGGAGGCAGGCTCAGCAGCGTCACCAGCAGGACGACGGCAGCCCCGCAGCCGGTCATCGACAGCACACTCGCCCAGTCGACACCCACCGGCGTGTCCGTCATCTTCAGCAGGATCGCGCCCAGCGTGATCCCCACCCCCATGGCCAGCAGCAGGCCCAGCCCGATCGGGATCGCCGTCTGCCACAGCACCGACAGGCCCAGCGTCCGCCGCCGGGTGCCGAAGGCGACCAGCGACGACAGCAGCTTGCGGCGCTCGCGCAGCTGCTCCAGCTGGGAGACCAGCAGGCTCGCCCCGATCAGCAGCAGCACGCAGGCGGAGCCGACGAGCAGACCGGTGCGGATGGTGGTGAACTTCGTGTCCTGCCGGGTGGCCGACCAGGTCATCGGTTCAGCCAGCGGATCCACCCGGAACGCCGTGTTACGGGCGTACTCGTAGGCGTCGGGCACCGATTCGTCGATCGACAGGTAGATCTCACCGTTGACCAGCTTCTCGGCGGCCTCGGGCAGCGCGCTCGGCGTCATCAGGAAGCCGCCGCGCTTGTAGTCGGTGAGGCCCTTGACCGACTTGGCCTCGGTGACGCCCCGGGGGACGGTCCAGACGACCTCCGCGGTGCTCCCGGAGGCGGACGGCTCGACGTACAGCTTCTTGCCGGGCTTGTTCAGCGCGGGCCCGTCGGCGGAGTACTCGTCGCCGTCGAGAACGAACAGGTCGCCGTCCTTGCACGAGGGCAGCTTCGCCACCTCGCGCAGGGCCGGACAGTCGCCCACGGTCAGCTCGGTGGAGAGGTTCGGGCCGTCCTCGGTGTTCCAGGAGGTGTCGCCCAGGTAGCCCTCCCACAGGGCCGTGACCTTGCGGACGGCCTTGGTGTCGGCGAACTTCTGGGCGGTCGCGGCCAGCGGAGCGCCGTCCGGCACCCGGACCTGCATCTGTGCCCGCGTGAGGTCCTGGCCGGTGGCCTCGGTGTAGGCGCCGTCCACGCCGGCGAACAGCATCTGGAGCGCGATCGCGCCGGCCACCGCCACCGCGATGCCGTTGACCATCCGGGCCGCCGTACCGCTGCTCAACTGGAGCCTTCGTACGGCCAGTTGCCAGGCCACGCCGCCGGAACCGAGCCGGCTGACGACCGTCTCCACGAGCCACGGCAGCAGCGCGGTGATGCCGACGAGGATCAGGACGACGCCGCCGCTCACCAGGTACTGGTTGAAGTCGCCGTTGGCCTGGCCCTGCCCGATCATCGGGTAGAGCATCGCGAAGCCGCCCAGGGGCAGCAGCAGCCGCCACCACAGCCGTCGCCGCGCGGGCTTCGCCGTGCGGACCACGCCGAGCGGCTCGATCACCACACCGCGCAGCGCGAAGAGGGTGACCAGGACCGCAGCCGCCGGCACCGCGAGGGCGACCAGCGCGGCCAGCGCGGGGGAGGGGTCGAGGTAGCTGGGCCACACGCTGATGCCCATCACCTCGACCGAACCCGCCACCTGGCGGCCGATCAGGAAGAAGACCGTGCCGAGGACCAGGCCCAGCAGCGCCCCGGCCATCGCCTCGCCCGCCGCGATGCGCCGGGTCATCCGGCCGTCCGAACCGATCAGCCGCAGGGCCGCGAGCCTGCGGTCGCGCCGCTCACCGCCGAACCGTACGGCGGCGGCGATGAACACGGCCACCGGCATCAGCAGCACCACGATGACCACGAGGATCAGCAGGAGCAGTACCGGGTCGGTGTCCTCCTTCGAGGGATCCGGGTTCCCGAACTCCTTCAGCCGGGTCGCCCCGTAGTCCTCCATGTGCGCGGCGAGCTCGGTGGAGCCCGAGTAGTAGGCGAGTTCCTGGGAGCCGACCAGCCCGCTCTCTTCGATGGTCCCGACGATGCGGTACGGGATCCGCTCCCGCAGCAGCGCCGAACCGTCGGCGGCGAGCAGCTTCTTCAGCGCGGGTGAGACCACCATGTCGCCCTCGGCCGGGAACCGGCTCAGGCCGGGCGGCAGCGGGGCGCGCGCTCCTTCCGGCTCCACCAGCCGGCCGCGTACGTCCTTGTCACGGAACGTCGTGTCGGCCTGCGCGATCAGCAGGGTGTCGTCGCCCTTGGCCGGCTGCTCGCTGCCGAACGGCCAGTCCAGCCGGGATTGTTCACGGTCGTGGCGTACCGACAGGGCGTTCGGTACCGCCGTCGTCAGCAGCAGGACCGCCACGCCGAGCCCGACGCCGACCGCGGTCAGCACGGCCCGTACCCAGCCCTCCCGGCCGCCGCCGAAGGCGAACCGGACCCCCAGGCCCAGATCCCTGGACCACTGCCCCACGCTCATATGGCCCGCTCC
Organism: Streptomyces sp. NPDC060002; assembly: GCF_042737245.1. Taxonomy (NCBI): domain Bacteria; kingdom Bacillati; phylum Actinomycetota; class Actinomycetes; order Kitasatosporales; family Streptomycetaceae; genus Streptomyces; species Streptomyces sp. NPDC060002. Next base: position 5,507 of record NZ_JBHWUW010000010.1, on the reverse strand, counting down.
ATGTCCCGCGACTTACCGTCCCGTACGACGATCTCGCGGTCGGAGTAGGCAGCCACCCGCGCCTCGTGCGTGACGAGGACGACGGCCGTGTTGGCCGACCGGGCCGCCTCGGTGAGCAGCTCCATCACGCGTTCGCCGTTGAGCGAGTCCAGCGCGCCGGTCGGCTCGTCGGCGAACACCACGCGCGGGCTGGTGACGAGCGAGCGCGCCACGGCCACCCGCTGCCCCTGCCCGCCGGACACCTCACCGGGCCGCTTCTTGCCGAGGTCGTCGACCTCCAGCCGCTCCATCCACCCGAGGGCGGTGCGCTCGGCCTGCTTGCGCGGGGTGCCGTTCAGCCGCAGCGGCAGCGCCACGTTCTCCACGCAGGTCAGTTCCGGCACGAGCTGCCCGAACTGGAACACGAAGCCGAACTCGGAGCGCCGCAGCTGACTGCGCTGGGCGTCGCTCATCGTCGCGAGCTCGCGGCCGTCGTACATGATCGAACCCGAGTCGGGTGTCACGATCCCGGCGAGGCAGTGCAGCAGCGTCGACTTGCCGGACCCGGACGGGCCCATCACCGCGACGACCTCGCCGGGGTGGATGGAGAACTCGGCGCCGGCCAGCGCCATCGTCGGCCCGTACGTCTTGTGCAGGTTCTCGGCGGTGAGCAGGGATCCCCCGGGGGCGTTCACGCGATCACCGCGGCCTTCAGTTTGTCGAGCCGGGCGGCGGCGAGTTCCAGCCAGCGCAGGTCGGCCTCGAGGTGGAACAGGGCGTGGTCACAGATCAGCTGGTCGGCGAAGTCGCCGTGGCGCTTGCGATCGGTGAGGATGCGCATGCTGCGCAGGTGCTCGGCACGCTGGGTGTCGAGGATCTCGGCCGCGTCGCGTTGGGTCAGCAGCGCGAGGACGACCTTGGTGTACAGCGTCGACTGGAGATACGGCTCGGGCTTCTCGGGCGTCGCGAGCCACTGCTCGACGTCGGTGATACCGGCGTCGGTGATCGCGTACCGCTTGCGCTCGGGACCGCCGCCGGCCTCGATGCCGTCGACCTCGACGAGCCCGTGCTTCAGCAGACGCGACATCGTCGAGTAGACCTGGCCGTAGTGCAGCGGCCGGTCGTGACCGAACTTCTCGTCGAAGGCCCGCTTGAGGTCGTAACCGTGGCGGGGTCCGGACTCCAGGAGTCCCAGGAGGGTGTGACCGATGGACATGGGGAGGACTGTACATGCGGTGTATACCCGGTGTGTATACGTCCAGTGCACAGATGGCGGCGGGGAGTGGGAGTGCGCAGGTGAGGGCCGATTGTCACCGTTCTGCCACAGGCCCGGCGACTGCCTGGGGGCCGGTGCCTGCCGCGGGCCCGGCGTTCGCCTCGGGCCCGGCGTTCACCTCGGGCCCGGCGCCCAGTTCGGGGTCGGCGTGCGTACAGCAGCCGGCCCGTCCGGGGGCTTGTCCGGGATGCTCGCTCCGTCTTTGTGCGCGGGGTGGCGAGGTGAAGGCGCTCAGGCCGACGGGGGTCCGGAGGGTCCGGGGGGCGGGCCGCCGGGGGGCCGGCCGCGGCGGGGCAGGGGCCCGGTGTCGCCGGGCAGCCGCCCGGCCTCCTTCAGCGCCTTGCGCAGCAGGAACTCGATCTGCGCGTTCGCCGACCGCAGTTCGTCCGAGGCCCAGCGGGCCAGCGCGTCGTGGACCAGCGGATCGAGCCGCAGCAGCACCTGCTTGCGCTGCTGCGGCCGACGCTGGGGGGCCGGGCCCCCGGCGAGATCACTCACTGGTAGAGGGTCCCGGTGTTCAGTACCGGCTGGGGCGCCCTGTCCCCGCACAGCACCACCATCAGGTTGGACACCATCGCCGCCTTCCGCTCGTCGTCCAGCTCCACGATGCCCTTCTCGGCGATGCGCTGGAGCGCGGCCTCGACCATCCCCACGGCCCCGTCCACGATCTCCCGCCGCGCCGCGACCACGGCGCCCGCCTGCTGTCGCTGAAGCATCGCCGAGGCGATCTCGGGAGCGTACGCGAGGTGGGTGAAGCGGGACTCGATGATCCGGACGCCGGCCGCCTCCACGCGCGCGTGCAGCTCTATGGCGAGCTTCTCGGTGATCTCCTCGGCGTTGCCGCGCAGCGAGAGGCCGCCCTCGTCGTGCGAGTCGTAGGGGTACTCGATGGCGATGTGCCGGACGGCCGCCTCGGTCTGGGTGGCGACGAACTCCAGGAAGTCGTCCACCTCGAAGCTGGCCTGCGCGGTGTCCCGCACGTTCCACACCACGACCGCGGCGAGCTCGATCGGGTTGCCGTAGGCGTCGTTGACCTTCAGTACGGCCGTCTCGTGGTTGCGGACCCGGGTGGAGATCTTCTCGCGGGAGGTGAAGGGGTTCACCCAGCGCAGTCCGTCCTCGCGGATGGTGCCCCGGTAGCGGCCGAACAGCTGCACCACGCGGGCCTCGCCCGGCGACACCGTGTTCAGCCCGCACATCGCGAGGAACGCGGCGACCCCGACCAGGATGCCGACGGTGATCAGCGCCGCCTTGAGGCCGGTCGCGTCCACCTGGGCGCCGAAGGCGACCATCCCGGCGCCGGCCAGCAGTCCGGCCAGGCCGAGCAGCAGCGCGAGTCCGCCGGCCACGCTGTTCGCGGGGAACTCGTGCACACGCGGGGCGGGCATGTCGGGTGTGTCGACGGTGTCGGTGGCGCTTTCGGTGGTGGCCGAGGGGTCGTGAGTGGGCATGGTGGGTCCCCGTTTCTCGTCGCCGACTGATTCAGTCATCAGCGGCCTATCTAAGTGATATCACTTTAGCGCCTCATGGCAACCCTGTGCCACTCTCGTACGTCGGACTCGGTGGGGACGTCCGGGCGGTTCCCTCGAGCGGGGTGCTGATTCTCACGCCCCGTGCCGACCGGACCGAGGCCCCTTCGTCATAGACAGCGGTGTTAGCTTTCTGAGCTGACCTGCCCCTGCCCCCGGGCACTGGTGTGACTGCCGAGTAGGAAGCGGAGCGAGCGGACTCATGGGACGAGCGGACGAGAGACGAGCTCGACAGCGCGGTGGGCGCCGCGCCGCGCCCAGGGGCCGCTCGACGGAGACGGACTCGATGACCCCTTCGACGGCGGAGTCCGTGGCGACCGCCGAGGCGGTGCCCGAGACCGCTGCCGCGGCCGGAGGCCGCGCGGCCGCGCGCCGGGGCGCGAAGAAGAGCGGCAAGGGCGCCAAGGGCACGGCCGGCAAGAAGGACAAGGGCTTCATACGCCGCCTCTTCACCTGGAAGAAGATCCTCGGCACGTTCCTCGGCCTGGTCGTGGCCGTCATCGGCGCCTTCCTCTGGCTGTACATGAGCACGCCGATCCCCAAGGGCAACCCCGACGCCGCCCTCCAGAGCAACGTCTACGAGTACGGCAACGGCGCCATCCTCGCCCGCGACGGTGAGGTCAACCGGGAGAACGTCGAACTCGCGAAGATCCCCGAGGAGGTCCAGCACACCTTCGTCGCCGCCGAGAACAAGTCCTTCTACACCGACGCCGGCGTCGACCTGAAGGGCACCGCCCGCGGTGTGCTCAACACCCTCATGGGCAAGGGCGCGCAGGGCGGTTCGACGATCACCCAGCAGTACGTCAAGAACTACTACCTGACCCAGGAACAGACCGTCACGCGCAAGCTGAAGGAACTGGTCATCTCCCTGAAGCTGGACCGGGAGAAGGAGAAGGACTACATCCTGGCCGGCTACATCAACACCAGCTACTACGGCCGCGGCGCCTACGGCATCCAGGCGGCGGCCCAGGCCTACTACCGCGTCGACGCAGACAAGCTCACCGTCCAACAGGGCGCCTATCTCGCCGCGCTGCTCCAGGCCCCCAGCCAGTACGACTGGACCTCCGCCTCCGACACCGGCAAGAAGCTGGTCACGGCACGCTGGAACTACGTCCTCGACAACATGGTGGAGAAGGACTGGCTGGACAAGTCCAAGCGCGACACCATGACGTTCGAGGAGCCCAAGGAGCCCAAGGCCGCGCCCGGCAAGGAGGGCCAGATCGGCTACCTCGTCGACGCGGCCAACACCGAACTGGCCAAGCAGCTGGTGGCCCAGGGCGTCGCCGACGACTACGAGTCGGGCATGGCTCTGGTCAGGCGCGGCGGCTGGAACATCGAGCTCAACATCGACAAGAAGAAGCAGAAGGCGCTGGAGGCGGCCGTCAAGGACCAGCTGACCAGCAAGCTGGACAAGAAGAAGCGCTCGGTCGACGGCGACGTCCAGGCCGGCGCGGTGTCGGTGAACCCGAAGACGGGCGCCGTCGAGGCGATGTACGGCGGTACCGGCTACACCGACCACTACACCAACAACGCCACCCGCACCGACTACCAGCCCGCCTCCACCTTCAAGCCGGTCATCCTCGCCGCGGCCTTCGACGAGGCCGCCAAGACGCAGGACGGCGACCAGATCACCGCGAACACGCTCTACGACGGCACCAGCAAGCGCCCGGTCGTCGGCAGCGACATCGGCTTCGCCCCGGAGAACGAGGACGACCAGGACTACGGCGACGTCACCGTCCAGACGGCGCTCAACAAGTCCATCAACTCCGTCTTCGCGCAGATGGGCGTCGACGTCGGCATGCCCGAGGTGCTGAAGGTCGCGGCCAACCTCGGCATGGACACCGCGGACCTCAAGGCCGTGCCCGCCCAGACCCTCGGCACCATGGGCGCGAGCCCCCTGCAGATGGCCGGCGTCTACGCCACCCTCGACAACCACGGCAAGCAGGTCACCCCGGCGCTCATCAAGTCGGCGGAGAACAGCGCCCACCCGACGTTCAAGCACACCGATCCCATCGGGGAGCAGGTCATCAGCCGCGAGGCCGCCGACTCGGTCACCTCGGTGCTCACCGGCGTCGTCGACGACGGTACGGCCAAGAAGTCCGTGCGGGACAACCCGCTGCGCAAGGGCCAGAAGGTCGCGGGCAAGACGGGTACCTCCGACAACAACAAGTCGGCCTGGTTCACCGGCTACACCCCCGACCTGGTCACCTCGGTCGGCCTCTTCGGCGAGTCCGCGAAGGCCCCGCACCCCCAGGTGCCGCTGACCGGCGCGACGACGGGCCTGTCCTCGGACGCGGGCCGGATCAACGGTGGTGGCTTCCCGGCGCAGATCTGGGCGACCTACACCTTCGGCGTCTCCACCAAGGTCACCAAGTTCGACCTGGACACCGACCAGGGCGCGGCGGTCCAGACCGCGTCGCCGTCCCCGTCCTCGTCCCCGTCGGCGAGTTCGTCCCCGTCCTCGTCCCCGTCGGCGAGTTCGTCCCCGTCCTCCTCTCCGTCGGCGAGTTCGTCCCCGTCCACGTCGTCGAAGCCGAGTTCGTCCCCGTCCATCACACCGACGGGTGACACCTCGTCGGAACCGAGCACGGACGACCCGTCGACCGGGTCGGAGGATCCGGAGGATCCGCTCTTCGGCCAATAGCAGCCAGGAGCGGCCAGGAGCAGTCGGCAGCGGCCGCCGGCGGCAGGAACAGCGGAGAGGGCGCCCGGAGATCTCCGGG